>NZ_JBEOXU010000077.1:0-28589 GCF_040296725.1 Streptomyces sp. NPDC002044 | reverse complement strand
CCGGCGCACGGTGTCGTGGCCGCGGCGCCGCCACTCGGCCCGGGGCAGGCCGGCCCGCTGCCCGCCGCCGGTGATGAGGGCGTTGACGGGGGTCAACGGGTCGGCGGCCAGGCCCTTGGCGAGCAGGACGCCGACCACGAGCGGTACCAGGGCCACGGCCAGGGCGGAACCGGCGGTGGTCACGTGTCGCAGGTGCGGGCGGGGCGTCGTGCCGTGCGGGGCCTCGGAGGTCATGGCCCCATTCGACCAGCCGGAGCGCGGCGGGGAATCGGGGCGGATACTCAGGCCATTGGGCATGAGGTACTCAGACGGCGGGGCGGGGTGGTGGGCCATGACGGTACCCGGGCAGGGCTTCGAGCCCGCGACGGGCGACGGACCGGAGCCGCCGGCCGGCAGGGAGCGGGAGCTCCGCACGGCGTACGAGGGGATGGTGCAGATCCGGCGTCTGGTCAACGGCCCGGCGGGGGCGGCGGTTCCCGCGCCGTGGGAGGTACGGCAGCCCGTGCGCGCGGTGGCCCTCGCGCTGGAGGCGGCGGGGTTCGCACCGTCGGCGGTGGAAGCGGAGGGCAGGCGGACGCGCACCGGCTACCGGGTGGCCGGCGGAGCCGAACCGGGGCGGGCGGAGGTGACCTGGCCCGGTCCGCCGGGCGGGGGCGCCGCCGAGGAGGAACAGGAGCGGCTGACGGCCTGCGCGGGCGTGCTCGAAGGGCTCGGGTGGGTGTGCCTGCTCTACCGGGGCCCCCGGAAGCGCCGGTTCCTGGAGGTGGAACCCCCACGCTGACCCCGGCCCCGGCATGCGCCGGGACGTCCGGCGGGCGTAATCCGCTAACCGCCGCCGGTTCCCTGCGGGCACAATCGCCCGATGGGCATGCTCGACGCGGCGGCGGAACGCATCGGCCGGGGCGAGACCGTGGAGTTCCGGCCGACGGGCGGGTCCATGGTGCCGCTGATCCGCAGCGGGCAACGGGTCCGCGTCGCACCTGCCGATCCGCTGCTGGTCGAGGCCGGGGACATCGTCCTGGCGCGCGTGCGCGGGACCGTGTATCTGCACCTGGTCTCGGCGGTGGACACCTCGCGCGGGCGGGTGCGGATCAGCAACAACCGGGGCCGCGTCAACGGCTGGACCGGCCACGACCGGGTGTTCGGCATCTGCCTCGCCGTGGACGGCGTCGAGCGCTCCGGTGCCGCCGCCAAGGCCCGCAAGGCCGGCCCCACGGACCCAGCGGCACCACAGGCAGCACAGGCGCCGCAGACACCACCGGCCTCCCCGCTCCCGGACCGCGCGACCCCCTCCCACGCGGCGCAGGCGGCACCACCGCGCCCCGGCTCAGGGGCGCCACGGCCGTCCGCCCTCCCCTTCACCTCGGCCGACGGACGCCTCGACCTGCTGCCGCTGCTTCCCGCGCACGCCGCCGAGATGGCCTCCGTCCTGGCCGACCCGGCCCTGCACGCCTTCACCGGCGGTGCTCCCCTCGGGCCCGACGCGCTCCGCGCCCGGTACGAACGGCTCGCCGCCGGTTCTCCCGATGCCTCGGCCGTGTGGCTCAACTGGGTGCTGAGGCTGCGTACGGAGAGATGCCTCGTCGGCACCGTCCAGGCCACGGTCACCCCGGCGCGGGACGTCGCCGAGCTCGCCTGGGTCGTCGGTACCCCGTGGCAGGGCCGCGGACTGGCCGCTGCGGCGGCCCGCGCGCTCGCCGCGTGGCTGCGGGACGTACCGGTGGGCCGTCTGGTCGCGCACGTCCATCCCGGTCACACCGCCTCGGCGGCGGTCGCCGCCGCCTGCGGGCTGCGGCCGACCCCGTACCGGCAGGACGGGGAGGTCCGCTGGGAGTCGGCCGACCGGGGCCGGACCGGCGTCGGTTCGGGGTGAGCGGGATCGAGCCTTCTCTGCACCAAGGGCGCGAGTCGACTGCGCTCGTTCTTATGTGGTGAGCGTGGTCGGGGGGCGCTGGACCTCCAGGACGACTGCTGTGCCTGCCACGGATTGGTCCTCGTGCACCAACGGCTGGGCAGCCGGAGCTGACTGAGCGTCGTAGTTGGCCAGCTTGGCCAACCGCTTGCTCAGCCGCGAGTCAGTGGAACCAGACGACGAGGCGCACGTTCTCGGCTCCGTGGATTTCACTGAGGATGCGCATGACGCTCCAGACCCGGCCCCAGTCGGTGTCGATCCCTGCGGCTGCGGCGCGGGTTCGTGTGCCTGAGGCGTTGGTTTCCTGCCAGTCCGTGGTGTCCAGCTCGGCCCAGGTCAGCCAGGTGGTCCCGTGCACATCGTGGGGGCCGCCGTAGCCGGCGAACTCAGCTCGCAGCCCATCCGAGGCGTCGTCCGGGAAGCCACGATCTTCCGCCAGGGGCCGGAAGCCGTAGGAGTTGCGGATTCCGAAGAGGCAGGCCAGGCCGTCGTAGGCGTTGCCCCTGTTGAGGAGGAAGAGATCGATGCCGACCTCCCATACAGAGTCCTCATCGTCGGGGCCCCATAGGCGGGCCCCTGGCCGGCATTCGATCATTCCGCTCACGTCGGTCGACATGGAGTGATCCTGCCTGTGCAGGTCAAGAGCCGGCACCTCCGTTTCCCGGACTCGCGCGTTACCGGTCGAGCCTCCGGCCCGGCCGCTCTGCGCGGCTCCGGCCAAGAGCGCTCAGTGGCCAACTACGGCGCTCAGTCCTACCGTTCATCCGAGTGACAGACGGATGCGCCGCATGGGGACGTCGACCTCAGCGATCTGCACGGTCATCTCATCACCGATTCGAACCGTCCGTTCCGGCCCTGCTGGTGGTAGCTCGGAGTGGTGTACCAGCCCTGCTATTCCTTCATCGAGACTCACGAAGATCCCGAACGGGACCAGCTTCGTGACTCGGCCCCGGATGACGCTACCGGCGCGATCAGTCCAGAGGCTCCATGGGTTGGGCTGGAGAGCCACCAGCGACAGCATCGCCTGACCACGCATCTCGGTATCCAGGGCCAAGACCTCGGCGTTCACGCGCTGGCCCAGTGACACAGCTTCATGACAGGAAGAGATCCATCTCCATGAGAGCTCCGGCGGAGGGATGAACCCCGCTGACGCTTCCGGAGCCCCGTCGAGATCTACGAACACTCCGAAGTTCTCGATCCTGGCAACCACCCCGGCGACGACGTCACCTGGGTGGAGCGCCATGAGGAAGTCGTTCAGGGCCGTGGAAGGAAGCGGATACGTCACGGCCCAGACCCTATTCCGCACATCCGAATATCCGAACCTACCGACACTGTTGCAGCACACCGGTCTCCTGGACTTCGCGGAGCTGCGGGCGACCGGGACGAACGGCATGTATGTGACCGATCTTCTCTGCACTTAATCAAGGCGAGTCGGTCGGGGGCAGCGAGGCTGCCACCTGATGGGTTGTCCTGTAACCGTGCCGGATCAGAGCACGGCGTCGGCT
The DNA here is from genome assembly GCF_040296725.1 of Streptomyces sp. NPDC002044. Taxonomy (NCBI): domain Bacteria; kingdom Bacillati; phylum Actinomycetota; class Actinomycetes; order Kitasatosporales; family Streptomycetaceae; genus Streptomyces; species Streptomyces sp. NPDC002044. The sequence continues at coordinate 25,172 of NZ_JBEOXU010000077.1, read as the reverse complement.
GCGGTGCATCGCAATGCGGAGGGGCGTCCACATACTGGGCGTGTTCGGGGCGTTCCGGCAACGCACCAAAGTGCCCGCAGTCGGCGTCGTGCACCCGCCAGGAAGGTGCTTTCCCTGGGGTCCCCAGCGGTCCCGGAGAAGATGGGGGCGGAATGAAGTGCGGCGAGGCGCAAGCAGCCGTGGTGAACAAAGGAGGCGGCCCAACCCCTGCTGTGCACCCCGGTTGAGTCTCCCGTAGGGGGAGACGGAAGGCTGGGGGCATGCGCAGCGACACGCGCTATCACATCGGGGAGTTGTCCCGCCGAACCGGACTGACGGTGAAGACGATCCGGTACTACTCCGACCGGGGCATCGTCCCGCCGACCGACCGGAGCCCGACGGGCTACCGGCTCTACGGTCCGGACGCGCCAACCCGCCTCGAGCTGGCCCGCACACTGCGCGAACTGGGGCTCGACCTGGCCACGGTACGCAAGGTACTGGACCGGGAGGCGTCCCTGTCGGAGGTCATGCAAGCGCACGCGGACGCCCTGGACGTACAGATCCGTACCCTGCGCCTGCGCCGCGCCCTTCTTCGAGCGGTTGCCGGACGCGGCCGCCCTACTCCTCTGGAGATGGACCTCGTGCACCGACTTGCCACACTCTCCCGGACCGAACGCCACCGACTCGTGGCCGACTTCATCGACGAAGCCTTCACGGGCTGCCACACCAATGCCGAGTTCGTGAGCCTGATGCAATCCGTTCTGCCTGATCTACCCGAAGGCCCCACGCCCGAGCAGGTCGACGCCTGGGTGGAACTTGCCGGACTCTGCCAGACAGCGGACTTCCGTCGTGCGATCCGGCAGACAGCCGGGGACCAGGCGGAAGAACTCTCCCGGATGGACGGCATCGCGCTGCAAGAGTCCCTCAACCTGGCGCTGCGCGAACGGATCAACGAGGCTGTGTCTGCCGGGCTGTTTCCGGCCTCCGCCGCGGACGCATCCCCGGCCGACCTACTGACAGAGCTCTACGCCCAAGCGTTCGAGCGTGCCGAGGAGAGCAATCTGGGCAGCTGGCTTCTCGCCCGCCTGCGAATGAGCACCGACCCGCTCGTGGAGCGCTACTGGCAGCTCCTGGCGACGGTCAACGGATGGCCCCCGTCATCCACCCTCGCGCCGGTTCACGCCTGGTTCACAGGGCCGGCGGCATGAGGACGCGTGACCTCACCTTCGGCTTGTACGCGGATGCGGAGGGGCTGGCCTGGGTCGAAACGCTTATCGAGGACGCCGTGGGTTCCCGCGGCGCCCGGATCGTCGGTATGAACGAGACGTCACCCGCCGACGCGTACGACTTCCTGGCGCAGCAGTGGGCCGTGGAACACCCCGCCCGCAACAGTGGCGCTCGGCAGCCGATCGAGTTGCGTGTCCGCTTGGTGTGTTCCCTTCGGAAGCGTCGAACCCTCCGCAACACGGTGATCGCGGCCCTGTGCCCACAGGGGACGGCCTCTCACCGCGGCCCGTTCGCGACGGGCGAGGAGGTCTTCCTCCAGCTCGTCGAGGCGGGGCAGCATCTTCGGGTTGAGCGTCAGCATCGGACAGCGGATGCAGGCGTGCTCATGCGCGCACGGGGTGCCGTAGGGCGCCGAACACGGCGGCGCGCCCGGCCACTTCAGCGGTACCGGTCAGCGACGGCCGCCGCCGTCTCGGCGACGGCGCGGCGCAGCTCGGGCGGGCCCAGGACCTCGGCCTCGACGCCCAGCCGGAGCAGGTCGCCGACCGCGATCGCCCGGGACTCGACGGGGAGCCGAAGCCGTACCCAGCCCCGCTCGTCGGCCGGTTCGGCCTCGGCGAGCGCCCGTACGCCCGCGGACCCGAACCACATCGGCAGCAGCTTCCGGCCCCGGGGGGAGAGACGCAGTTCGGCGGTCTCCTGGTGCAGCGCCTCGGTGAGGCGGCCGGTGGACCGGCGCCAGTACGCGGCGAGGTCGAAGCCGACGGGCCGTTCGAAGGCGTCGTCCGTGGTGTCCACGGCCAGGAACCGGGCCACCCGGTAGGTCCGTACGGTGTCTTCGGCCTCGGCCACGAGGTACCAGATGCCGCCCTTGACGACGAGGCCGAGGGGGCGCAGCACGCGGTGCACCTCGCCGCTCCAGCGGCGGTAGTGGGTCCGCAGCACCCGCTGGTCCCAGACGGCCTGGGCGATCCGCGCGAGGTGCGGTACGGGCTCTGGGTCCCGGAACCAGGCGGGTGCGTCGAGGTGGAAGCGGTCCTGGAGGTGGCGGACCCGGCTCGCGAGGGCCGCCGGGAGCGCTGCCTGGAGTTTCAGCTGGGCGGTGGCCAGGTCGGCACCGAGGCCGAGGTCCCGGGCCGGACCGGGTGCTCCGGCGAGGAAGAGCGAACCCGCCTGGGCGTCGGTGAGACCGGTGAGGCGGGTGCGGTAACCGTCCGCGAGCCGGTATCCGCCGGCGGGGCCGCGGTCGGCGTGAACGGGGACGCCGGAGGCTCCGAGGGCCTCGATGTCCCGGTAGACGGTGCGGACGGACACCTCCAGCTCGGCGGCGAGCTGGGGCGCGGTCATGTGGCCGCGGTTCTGCAGCAGCAGGAGGAGGGTGAGGAGCCGGTCGGCACGCATGGCGCCATTGTCGCCGCACCGCCCAGCGCCACCGCCCAGCGCCACCGCCCAGCGCCACCGCCCAGCCGCAGCGCCCGACCGCGGCGTCCAGCCCCACTGCCCGACCGCCACTGCCACCGCCACCGCCGGTTCCCCGCCGTACCCGTCGGCCATACCTGACAGAAGATGTCAGGTACCGCTGACAGCCTGTGGGCACCACCGGGCTCCGGCCCCCGGTCACCGCTGACCAGGCCCTGGCCGGACCCCTGTTCACCCGCCGGGCGGAGCTTCCGCCCGGCCTGCCGAGAGGACCGCCATGTCCACGTTCATCCCCGACCGGGCCCGGCGCCCGGAGCCGTCGACGTCCTCCGTGGAGACCGACGCCGTGGAGACTGACGCCGTGGAGACCGACGCCGTGCGGACCACCGGCCGTTTCACGTACGCGGGCTGGGAGGAGCTTCCCGTCGGCTCCCCCGACGGCGCCCCGCGGCTCGCCCGTGCCCTGGTCACGAACACCTTCACCGGCGGTGTGGAGGCGTCCGGGACCAGTTGCGCGTACACGATCGCGTACACCGGGGAGAACGTCGGCACGTACACCGGCATGGAGCTGCTCACCGGCAGCGTGGACGGCCGTACGGGCTCTTTCGTCCTGGAGGAGTCCGGCAGCTTCGACGCCGGCGGCACCACCTGCCGTTTCGCGGTGGTCCCCGGCTCCGGCACCGGGGGCCTGACCGGCCTCGGCGGGACCGGCGGGTTCACCTACCGCCACGGGGAGACCTCGGTCGCGTACGCCTTCAGTTACCGGCTGGGCTGAGCGCGCCGCGGTCGTCCGGGTGGCGCGGCCGGGCCACCTCGTCGGCCTTGTCCTGCGGCATCAGGCCGCCGCGGACCTCGTCCATGCCGACCGCGCGGCCCACCGCGTCGGCCACCCGCTGGTCCTCGCCGACAGACGCCGCGGCCGATGACCGCCCGCAGGTCGCCGGCCTCGGGCAGCGGGCCGCCGGTGACGAGGGGCGCCCCGTCCCGTACGACGGCCTGGGCGAGCGGGTGGTCGCTGAGGCGCTGCGCGGGCCACCGCGGTGCGCGGGAGTTCCTCGCGCCCGGCTCCGGCGGCCGGCTCGATCTCGGTGAGGCGGGGGCGGCCCTCGGTGAGGATGCCCGTCTTGTCGAAGGCGAGGGTGCGCAGCCGGCCGAACTCCTCCAGCGGCGCCCCGCCCTTGACCAGGACGAGCACGAGCACGCCCGGTACGAAGACCTTCTGGAAGCGGTCGGTGAACCGCTGGGTCGGTGAGGTCCGCTGGTCGGCGTCCCGGACCAGGCGGACCACCCGGGCCAGGGTGTTGTCACGGGCGAGCCGGGTGACGACCACGTCGAGGGCGCCGAGGGCCTCGATGGAGCGCCGGGCGCGGTCCATGGCGTAGCCCTCCAGGGCGTGGCCGAGGCTGAACAGGACGAGGAGGACGGCGCCCTCCTCCCAGGGGCCGATGGAGGCGGCGCCGGCCGCGGCGACGAGCATGAGGAAGTCGACCTGGAACCGTCCCCGGCGTGCACCACGAGGACCGGGACTGAGCGCCGCGGCCGGGCCCCGGGAAACCGGGGACCGCACCGGGCGTCCGCCGGCCGCGGGGCCCAGGGGGTGTCGCCTCCCGGGATCCCCGGCGCCGGGCCGGGCTGTGCTGTGCTGTGCTGTGCTGTGCTGTGCTGTGCTGTGCTGTGCTGTGCTGTGGTGGGCTCCGCGGCGCCGGGCTACGCGGTGCCCGTCATCTGGGCGAACACCACCACGTTGCTCTTGTAGTAGTGCTTCTTCGGGTCGAAGTCGCCGCCGCAGGTCACCAGGCGCAGACCCGCGTGGTCGAGGTTCTTGTAGACCTCGAGCGTCGGGAACTCGGCCTTCGGGTACTCGGCGACCCGGTTCACCGTGAAGGTGACCGTCTTGTTGTCCTGCCTGGTCACCTTGATCGTGTCGCCGGCCTTCATCGTCTTCAGCTTCTCGAACACGGCCGACGCGCCGTTCCAGGTGACGTGACCCGCGATCACGGCCGGGCCCTGGGAACCGGGGGTCGGCCCCGGTTCGTACCAGCCCGCGAGACCGGGGTCCTTCGGGGTCTCCATGGTTCCGTCCGCGTTCTGCCGGAGCGTCTCCAGAGAGCTGGAGACGCCGAGCGACGGAATCGAGATCTTCTGCGGTGCGGAGCGGGCGAGGGCGGCCTTGGCCTGACCTCCTCCCGCACCCGTACCCGCGCTCGTACCGCCGGACGCCCCGGCTCCGGGCGACGCGCCGTGGCCGCCCGGGGACAGCTCCCCGGCGGGGGTGTCCGCGCCACCGGCGGCCGGCGCCCCGCCCGGCTGGGCCTGCCCCTGGGGGGCCTGGCCCTGCGGAGTCGAGGGGGCCGCCGGGTCCTGGCCGGAGCACCCGGCGAGGAGCAGCGCGGCGAGCGCGGTGGCGGCCAGGGGGCCCGCGGCCCGGCGGCGGGGCCGCGCGGTGGACGCGCCGGGGCCGGTGACGCGGGGCGCAGACGGCTTCACGCGGCGCCGCCCGTACGGTCCCTGCGGACGGGGACCGCGGTGGCCCGCCTCCGTGCGGCCGTCACCGCGCCGACCGCCGCCACGGACAGGGCGATGGCCGCCCCGGCCATCGTCGCCGTCGGCGCCGACGCGCCCTGCGGGGCGGAGCCGCCCGTCTCGATGCCGCCGACCGGGATGGAGCCCACGGCCGCCCCCTTGACCTCTCCGCAGTTGGTCGGAGCCGTGGCCTCCTGGGGGAGCTTCGGGTCGAGCTCGCTCTTCCCGGCCCCTTCGAAGTCGTACTTGTCATTGTTGTTGCGGTCGATGCCGTGCTGCACGACGTGCAGGTCCTTGATGCTGTCGACCACGTCCTGGCCGACGGGAATCGTCCGCTTGTAGGAGACCTTTCCCTGCTTGTCGGCGACGGGCATGCGGTCCACGGCGAGACCGCTGGCCGCCTCGGTGCTGCCGGACGTGGTGAGGGAGATGTTGATGTCGCCGTAGTCGACCGTGGCCTCGGTGTTGCTGAGTATCCCGTCGCCGTCGGTGTCGTCGCTGGCGTCGGGGCAGTGGAAGTCGTGGGCCTTGGTGGAGCCGTGCAGGTGCTGGGCCGACGGCTGTCCGGGCACCATGCCCTCGGACTCGATCTGCACGGTGAGCTGCCTGCCCTTGAGGCTGAGCATGACGGTCCCCCGGGCACCGGAGCCGTTCAGCTGCGCCAGGTCGATCTGGTACGCCTTCCCGCCGTCCGCGAGAGCTGGGCCGGAGAGGCCGACGGTCAGGAACACGGCGGCGGGTACGGCGGCGAGTGCCACGAGGCGGCCGGTGCGCTTGGCTATCACATTCGCTCCTGTTCCATGGATTCCCGGTATGGGAATCGCGGATCGTACGAGGTTGAAAAGAGTCCACGAAGAGGGTCTCGCTCCTTCTTCGGGGCACCAACACCCTTGGATTGGTGCTTCTTTGAAGAATTTTCCGAATGGCTGACAGCCTGCGCCCCGGCCTGCGAGAACGCTTCGGAATGAGGGATCGAAGAATGTTAAGGGCAGGCGGATGACAGCCTGCGCGGATTCTGCCGCAATAACGCGCGCGCATGCGGGTCCGACGGGGTGGGGAACGGCTCGGCGCGCCCCGGAGTACGCGCCCCGGAGTACCACGGCCGCGCCGTGGTGGCGAATATCAGGCGACCCGTCCCGGGACCCCTGCGGTGAATTCGAGGGGCGCCGTCAGGCGGCTGTCCTCATCGCGGCCGACAGGGGCCCGCCGGTCATCCAGAGGCGTGCCATCCCGTCCGCGAGGACGGGCGACCGGGCGGCCTCGCAGAGCATTTCCGAGAGCGCGAGGATCGCCCGTGCGGTGCACTTCGGGTCGGTGTTCCGGTGGAGCCAGATGATCGCGTTGACCATGGACCGCCGCCCCAGGGGAAGGCTCGCCCGTCCCACGTCGGCCGCCGCCTCGAGGGAACGGCCGCCACCGAACGGCAGGGCTTCCGCTCTCCGGATGCCCGGTGGCGCGACCGAGTCGCGCACATGGCGGAAATGGGCTTCCGGGGGCGCCTGCCCGTCTTCGAAGGTGTTGCGGAAACCGACGAGGCGAATCCCCGGATTGTGCACCCGGAGTTCGATGTAGAGCTCGACGAAAAGACCTCTCTGCTGCATGCGCACGGGGAGGTAACGCACTCTTGCCTCCCCGCCCCCCGCATTGTCCGAGAAGCCCCGCACCTCCGCCGCCCTGGACCGGATGGTCGACGCGAGGAGTCGGTACTCCTCGGCGGAAGCGCTTTCCACCGAAAACGACACGGGATTCGGCATCACGGCGCGCATCAGGTGGCGGCGCCGGAACTCGGACTCCCCGGAGGGAAATCGACCACGATCGCTTCGGTCCTGCCGCACTCACGCACGGAACATCCACCGCCTTTCCATGTCCCCGGCCGCCGACGGCCGGCGCCGTCCGCGTCGCCGGGATGGGCTCGCTCCGGTCCTTTCTAGTCGTGGATGCGGGTACGGAACGAATACTTGGCCTCTCATGCCAAAAACTCATCACGGTTCGGCAACGAAGGGAGCCCGGAACGGCACGAGGGGGCGCGAGCCGCCCTCGGCCCGCGCCCCCTCGCCCGTTCGGTCCTCGGCTACGGCGCCCCGAAGGTCAGCGTCAGCCGCGGCGTCCCCTCGTTGGCCTGGGCCTGCGAAGACCACAGCCACAGCGCGTCCGTACCGGTGCTGGTCAGCGCCAGCCCGTAGCCGGTACCCAGCGCGGCCGCCACAGCCGGGGTGTTCAGCCCGGTGGAGTGCACCGCCGAGCCGTCAGGAACGCCCGCGAAGGTGCCGAGCGCCGTACCGCCCAGGGCCGGGCGGTTGCTGTACGTGGTGCCCGCCTCGGTCCACGCCCCGGTGACCGGGACCACCGACACGGTGTCCGTGGTGCCGGCGCCGCTCATCGTGCTCGTCTTCACGCCGAGGACGGCCGACTTGAGCACCGTGCCCGCGGGCGCCGCGGGCAGCTCGAAGCGCAGGTAACTCGCGTAGAAGGAGCTGCCGCGCACCGCGAGCGAGCCGGAGGTCCCGTAGTTGGTGCCGGGCGCGCCGGCGTTGGCGTAGGTGTCCTCGGAGGCGGTCACCTCCACGACCGAGTCGGCCGGGGCGGAGGCGAGGGTGAAGTGGTTCTGCACCTGCGCCGCGCTCAGGACGGTCGGGTAGACGGCGGTCTCGTCGAGCCGGCCCGCCCAGAAGTCGCTGGTCGGCCGGTTCGGCCAGCCATTGAGGTTGTCACCGCCGGCGTGCCAGTAGCCCGAGAAGTTCTCGTGCGTGGTGACGTTGAGGGTGCCCCTCTGGACGCCGTCCACGTACAGGGTCATCCCGCCCGGCCCCTGGGTCGCGACGACGTGGTGCCAGGCGTTGTCGTTGTAGGCGGCGGTGGTGGTGACGGTGCGGGTGGCCCCGGTGTAGACGCCGAAGACCAGCCGGCCGTCATTGGTCATGTAGACGTGCTTGTCGTACTGACTGCTCGTACGGTCCTGGTTGTTCCCGAAGCCGACGAGTTTGCCGCCCCGGGTGGTGTTCGTCCGGAACCAGGTCTCGACGGTGTACGTGCTGCCCACGTTCTGGCGCTTGTCCCCGTACACCTGGGTGTCCGTGCCGTCGAAGCCGATCGCCGTACTGGCGCCGGTGACGGCTCCCGGTGTCTGGCGCAGGGCGGGCCCGTTCAGGTGCACGCCCGCCTGGTTGCCGCTCACCGAGGAGTCGGCGGCGAAGGGCAGCGCCGACTCGTCGTAGCGCCAGTACTGCTGCGCCCCGTCGGTGCGGACCTGGTTCGGGTAGCCGTCCACCGAGGTGGGCACCGTCACGCTCGCCGTCGCCGACAGGGCGCTGGCGTTGCCGGCGGCGTCGGTGGCCGTCACGCGGTACGTGTACGACTGGCCCGGCGAGACGGTGGTGTCGGTCCACGAGGTCTGCGGGCGCCGGAAGAACAGGGAGTCGGCGTTGACCGTGGCGATGGGGGTGGCCGCGCCGTTGCGGTAGATCTTGTAGGTCAGGGCGCTGTCGTCCAGGTCGAGGCTGGTGCGCCAGCGGACCTGGGCCTCGCCGGGCGCGAAGCTGACCGCACTGGCCACCGGCACGGTGGGCGCGCCGGTGTCCCCGGTGGAGGCGAACCGGGTCAGGCTCTGCTGCGCGGCCCCGTTGACGGTGGTGAACTCACCGCCGACCCAGAGGTACTGGACGCCGCTCTTGGAGCCGACCGCCATGACGCGCGGGCCGATGCCCTCACCGATGCCGTCGTTGGTGTCGGGTGCCCAGCCCAGCTTGCCGGTGCCGGTGGTCGGCTGCGCGAGGAGGTGGTGGCGCTGGCCGTCGGGGAACTCTCCGACGCTGGAGCAGTCGTGGGCGTGCGAGGCGCTGTACAGCACGTCCTGGTACGGGAGCACCGCCTGGGTCGCGCCGAGGCAGGTGTCGCGCCAGCGCTGGCCCAGGTCGGCGAGGTTGAGGGCGATGCGGCCGTCGAAGACGCCGCCGCCCGTGCCCTCGTTGGCGGTGTAGAAGCCGGTCGCGTCGGTCGCGACGTCCTTGACCACCGAGTTGTTCTCGATGAAGCCGGGGTAGGACGTGGCGAGTGCGCCGGTGGTGGAGTCGACGACGGCCAGCGCGTGCGTGTTCGTCCCGTTGACGGTGAAGAAGTCCCCGCCGAGGATGACCTTGCTGCCGTCGGGGGTGACCTCGACGGCCCGGCCGGGCTCGTCGGCGTCGGCCCTGAAGGGGCGCAGCGCCCCGTTGTCCGCGTCGACCGCCGCGAAGCGCTCGCGCTGCTGGCCGGCGACGGTGAGGAAGTCGCCGCCCGCGTAGACGGTGTCGCCGGTGACCGCCAGGGCGCGGACGGTGGCGGCGAACGCCGGGCGGAAGCCCGTCTTCACCGTGCAGGTCGCCACGTCGATCGCGGCGAGGCTGGAGACGGGGGTGCCGTTGACGGCGCCGAAGTAGCCGCCCGCGTACAGGGTCTGCTGGTCGGGCGAGAGGGTGAGCGCGCGGACGGTGGCGGTGCCGCCGCCGACGGTGAAGGACAGGGTGCAGGCGGTGGGTGCGCCGGTCGCCGCGTCGAGGGCGGCGAAGTTGACGGCGGACTGCTCACTGCCGGCGCCGCCCGTGGGCGGACGAAGGACGGAGAAGGTGCCGCCGACGAAGACCTTGCCGCCCGCTTCGGCGAGCGCCCAGACGACTCCGTTGGGCTGCCAGGTCGCCAGCGCGTCGGCGGTGAAGGCGACGGGCGGGGTGAGCGCCGCAGCCTGCGGAACGAGGCCGAGACCTATCGTCGCGCCGGTTGCGGCAAGGGCCAGGCCGAGTGCGGCCGCCAGGCTTCTGGATCTACGCATGAACCCCCCAGTTCGGTGTGCGCTACGGCCGTGTCACGCGCGGCCGGGTGAGTCATGGCCTGAAACAGCCGTACAGCTGTCCGCAAACCATGCGTACGGGCGCACCCTAGGACGGATCGGCGCTCCGTTCATCCCACTTGGCACATCAGATGCCGAATCGCTCCGCGGAACGCCCGCGCACCGGCCGCGCACCGGCCGCACACCGGCCGCTCCGACGCTCCGGCGTGAACACGCGTACGGGAAACGAGCCGCCCGGAGCGCGGGTCAGGCCGGGGGCAGGGGCCGGCAGAGCAGGGCCGCCGGGGAGGGGCGGGCGGCCGCGCGAGTGGTGAAGGCGATGCCCGCCGCGTACTCGGTGGGCAGGCACTGCCCCTTCAGGTGCCCGGTGGCGAAGTCGGCGCCGGGTCCGCCCGGCGGGCGGTTGTCGCCACGGTCGAACCACAGCGTGCGCCCGCCCCCGGGGAGGACCGCACGGGCCGGGGCGCACAGGGCCGCCGAGACCCGGTCGCCCCGGCGGCTGTAGCCGGTCAGGAACTGGCCGGCCGGGCACTGGAGCTTCGTGTAGCCGGTGGCCCAGTCGCCGCCCTGCGGTACGTACGCCTCGTCGCGGACCACCGTGTGTCCGCCGGCCGGGGCGCGCAGGTCGGAGGTGGAGCACAGCCCGCGCCCGCCGGTGTGGGCGAGGCCGGCCAGCCGGGAGCCGTCGGGGCACACCGCCTTGCGGGCCCCGGCGTCCCAGTCGCCGCCGGCCCGGGTGCGCAGGGAGGCGTTGTGGTCGCGGTGGTCGGTGGTGAGCTGGTACCAGGCGGGAACGGCCGGGACCGGCCCGGTGCGGCCGGGGGCTGTGGTCAGGGCGGTCCAGGGTCCGGTGCGCCAGTCGGCGGCGTCGAGCACCCCGGATCGGCGGCCGGCGGCGTCGTAGCGCAGCACCGCCCAGGTGTCACCGCCGGGCGTGCCCTGCGCGGTGGTGCTCCAGCCGACCAGGGGCCAGTAGGCGAAGTCGGCGTCGGAGCGGGTCAGCCGGTCGGTGAGGCGCTCGAACCAGGCACGGGGCGCGGCGCCGTTCTCGTCGGCCCCGATGCCGAACTCGCTGATCCAGACGGGCGCGGTGAAGTGCGCGCCGGTCTCGGCGGAGACGAAGAACGCCTGCTCGTAGAGGATCTGTTCCAGTTGCGCGCCGGTCAGGTCCTGGTAACGGGGGTCGCTGGTCTCGCCGATGCCGGTGGCGCCGCTGTGCCGCGGGCCGGTGTAGCCGTAGAAGTGGGCCGAGTAGACCAGCTTGCCGGAGACGGTCAGGGTGTGGGAAAGGGCCCGGACGGGGGTGAGGGTGGGGCGGCCGTGCGGAAAGCCGTCCACGGGCAAACCGGTCCAGTTGATGCCCTCGACCACGATGAGCAGGTCGGGATTGGCCTCGGTGAGGATGCGGTCGGCGGCCTCTTGGGCGGCCGCGTGCCAGTCGTGCTGGTCGCCGAGGCCCCAGTTCGGGTCGTCGAGGACGTCGCGGCGGACCTCGTTGTAGAGGTCGGCGCCGACCACGCGCGGGTTGTCGCGGTATCGGCGGGCGAGGAAGACCCAGTCGTCGGCCCACCGCGCGGTGGATTGGCCGCTGTTCCAGCGCTCGTTGCCGTCGAGTCCGCAGCACCAGCGGGTGGTCACGGTGTGGTTGTTGAGGATGACGGCGAACCCGGCGTCGGTCAGGGCCGCGACCACGGCGTCGAAGACCTGGAGCGGGGTGCGGCCGCGCAGCGCGGGGTTGGCGGCGACGGCCGCGTCCGGGATGGGGGCCGCGGTGCGGAGCATCTCGTTGGAGAAGGGCAGCCGGACGCTGTTGAGCCCGAGGGCGCGGAAGTCGGCGAGCAGGACGGACATCGGCACGCGGTCCAGGCCGAGGGGGATGCCGTGGGCGTTCTGTCCGCTGTGGTGCGCGGCCGGGTCGGCGCGGTCGCCGGAACCGGTCCAGGAGCCCTGGGCGCCGTCCCAGTTGCCGGAGCGCAGACGGAACCTCTCGCCCCGGGCGTCGACGATGTGGCGGCCGCGGGTGGACAGCGGCGGGGTCCAGGTTTCCGCGGCGGCCGCGACCGGCACTGGCTCCGGTGGCGCGGCGGCCAGGACGGGCGGCCCGCCGGCCAGCAGCAGCAGGGCGCAGAGGACGGCGCGCATGAGGCTCTTCATCTCGCTCCTGCCGTGGTCGGCCGCCCGGGGCGGGCTGCGCCGCGGTCAAGTTACCGGCAGGTCCCCGAGCAGGGAAGCCAACGGGCGTACGGATGGGGCCGGTCGGCGAGACGGAAGGGGCGGCGGGAGGGACGGCGCCGAAACGGCGGGGAGCGGCGGCGGGGAGGGCCGGCGGGGAGGCCGGCGGGGGGTGAGCGGAATGCCGTGATTCGTCGTGGCATGATCCGGATCGCGTCAACCGGAACCCACTGGTGCCACCCGTTTACCCCCCGTAACCCTGGCAAAAGCGCCACGCGCCGGGTCCGGGCACCTCTACGGTGCCCTGGGGGGACGGGCACGGCACCGGAGGTGGGGCTGATGGACGACGAAGAAGACATGCGACTGGCGAGGATGACGCCGGAGATCTCCCGCCGGACCCTCGTCATGCTGCGCGGCCTGGCGGGCCTGGAGCCGCCGGAGCAGGTGCCCGAGGACGCCATGATCGTCGCCGACGCGATCCTGGCGGAGTACGGCACCGACGGGCTCCGCGTCCTGGTGATGACGCTGGCGGCCTGGGCGACGGCGCAGATCGAGAACGTCGCGGAACTCAGCCGGCGCAGCCACGAGGCGGTGCTCGACGCGGTGGAGCTGGCCTGCCTGGAAGCGAGCGCCGAGGAGTAGGCCCCCCGGGCGACGACCCGCCCCATGGCCCGGAGAGGGCCCCGCACCGGCCCGGTTGGGGACTCCGGGACAGTACCCCGGAAGGACCGGGAGAGTACCCCGGGAAGAAGCCGTGCGCGACCGCTCTCGATCGGGCGGGTGTCGGCGACACTGGGATGAGCAGGAGCCACCGGGGGGTCGTGATCGGAGGCCGTCGTGAGCACACCTTCTCCCATCCGGATCGCCGCCGTCCTGTCCACGGAGCACCGCGGGAGGCTGATGTCGCAGGCCCGGGAGGTCCACTTCCGGGAGGGCGCGCGGATCTTCGACGAGGGCTCGCGGGCGGAGTCGTTCTGGATCGTGCGCTCGGGAACCGTGACCCTGGAGATCCCCGTGCCCGGCCGTCGGCCCGCGTCCGTGGAGAACCTCGGCCCCGGTGAGCTGGTGGGCTGGTCGTGGCTGTTCCCGCCGTACGTGTGGCAGCTGGGCGCCGAGGCGATGACACCGGTGCGCGCCTACGAATTCGACGGCCCCGGCATACGGATGCTGATGGACGCCGATCCCGCGTTCGGTTCCGCGGTGGGGCACTGGGTCGGGCGCGTGCTCGCCCTCCGGCTGCACCAGACCCGCACCCGTCTCCTCGACCTGTACGCCCCGCACACCGCGGCCCGCTGACACCGGGCCCGCCCGCGGACCGCCGCACACGGCGGCCCGCGCCGTCGGCGTGCCCGCACCCCCCGCGCCGCGGGTCGGACGAGCCTGTCCCGACGGGGGTCCGCGGCCCGCCAACACCCTGTCCGCGCGCGTTGCCGCAAGGGTTCCGGGGCGTTTCGGGAGGGTCTCCGCGTCGGTGTTCGGCCGATTCGGCCGACCGCTCCCGCACTGGTCAGCCGACTCACACCGCTGCGGTCTGCGGTCATCCGTACACGATCGGTGACGAAAAATGGGGGTGCGAACGGGCGTTCGCGGACCGCGTGGGCAAGACTCTGTCCGCTATCCGAAACAACAACCCAAGGGAGTGTTCGAAATGCGGTCCATCGCAAGGGGTCTCGGGCTCGGTTCGGCTGCCATGGCGCTCACCGCGCTCACCGCGCTGGCCTGGCCGGGAGCGGCCGGAGCCGCCCCCGCCGGTACGGCGAGCCTGTACGCCCCGTCCGCACTCGTGCTCAGCGTGGCGGCCGGGGAGGACGCCGACGCCGGAACGGTGCTGCGGGCGGTGACCCTCGTCTGCGCGCCGACGCCGGGCGGGACGCACCCGGACCCGGCCGCCGCGTGCGCCGAATTACTCGCCAACAGCCCCGAGTTGGACGCGCTCGCCGCGCCGGCTCCGAACACCGCGTGTACCAGGGAGTGGAATCCGATGACGGTCCGGGCGGACGGGGTGTGGCAGGGCCAGCGGATGAGCTACGCGTACACCTTCGGCAACCCGTGCGGCCTGGGGAACGCCACCGGCGCGCTGTTCTCCTTCTGACCCCGCGCCACCCGGAGCCGGGCGGCGCCGTGCGACCGCCGTCCGGCCGGCAAGGGGCTCGGCGAGGGAGCCGGTGAGGGAGCCGGTGAGGGACGCGGGGGGCGGAGGGGGGCGGGAGGTCCGCGCGGACCGGGGCCACCCGCCCCGCCCGTCAGCCCAGTTCGAGACTGGTGACCCCGTAGATCCCGGCGAGGTCGGCTTCGGGGGCGGGGCCGGTGTACATCCGGACCGTCTCGAAGCTCGGCGCGAGACCGAGGCCCGCGAGCAGCCCGGCGGCGGCCGCGTTCGCGTCCGGCGCGTCCACGCAGACCCGCCCGTCGGGGGCGTGCCGGGCGAGCCCCCGCAGCAGCGCGGCCGCCACCTCGGGGCCGGCGGCGTACAGGGGGCCGACCCGGGAGGGACCGGCGGACGGGCGGATCACCCCGAGTCCCTCGATCCGGCCGTCGCGGACGGCGGCCAGGGCCGTCCTGCCGGGCAGGCCGGTCCAGAGGGAGAGGAAGGCGTCGCGGGACTCGGGGAAGAACCGGCGGTCGTAGGAGGCCAGCCGCCCGAAGGGGAGCGACCCGGCGTCCACCAGTTCCACACCGGCCGGGACGCCGGATCCGCCGGGCACCCCTTCGAGACGGGTGTTGACCCACGCCGGACGGAACCCGGACCTGCGGTAGTTGTCCCGCTGGGCGACGACCCCGTCGAGGCCGACGAGCCGCCCGCGGAGCCGCTCCGTCCCGGCACGCCACAACCGGATGCCGTACCCCTGTCCGCGGTGGGCGGGGCGGGCGATGTAGAAGCCGATGAAGCCGAGGCCGGCCCCGTAGCGCACCGCGGAGACGCAGGCCACCGGTTCGCCGTCGACGCGGCCGATGAGGAATCCCTCCGGGTCGGCGGCCGCGAACGCGAACCGGTCCGAGTCCCCCGGGTTCCAGCCCTCCTCCTCGGCCCAGGCCCGCATCAGCTCCATGTCGGCGGCGCCCGCGCCGCCGATCTCGAATCCCGATCCCGTCATGTCCCGTGTTGTACCAGATGCCGGAAGGGCCCGGGCCCGGCTCCGCGGGCCGGGTACCGAGGGTCAGCCCGCGCAGATCACGTCGTCGAGCCGGATGGGGAGGGAGTCCAGGCGTACGTACGCGGTGAAGGTGTCCGTGGCGTCGGCCGCCCAGCGGGTGGTGACGGTGGCCCAGCCGACCCCGGCCGACTGGGCGACGGTGACGGGGCCGATGCCCACGCCCAGCGGCCGGTTCTGGGAGCAGAGCAGGACGTCCGCCTCCGGGGCCGCCTCCTGCTTGTCCTTGAGCACCTGCGAGACCCGGTACTCGCGGTCGTACGGAGTGGGCCCGTGCTCGCCGTAGAAGGAGGTGAGGAAGCGGCTGATCTGGGTGGCGGTGTGACGGTGCGCGGCCGACGGCGCCGGCGCGGCCGCGAGGGCGGGGGCGGCGGACAGGGCCGGCAGCGCGAGGAGGACGAGCAGCAGGGAACGGGCGCGGGGGCCGTACGGCATGAGTCTCATGTCCGGTTTGTAGCCGCCGGGGCGGGTTCGCCGGGAGGGGCGCGGCCCGGACTCACTCCTGTGGGGGGCGGGATTCACCGGAGCGATCGGCAACCCGGCTCCGCCCCCGCCCCCGGCCGGCCCCGCGGACCCGGCGTCCGCGGGGTGCGGGGCCGGGTTCAGGCGGCGTCGGCTGCCCGGCGCAGCTCCGCCACGTCGAGCTTCTTCATCCGCAGCATCGCGGCGGTGGCGCGGGCGGCCCGCCGCGGATCCGGGTCGGCGATCAGCTCGACGGCCTCGACCGGAGTGACCTGCCAGGAGAGCCCGAACCTGTCCTTGAGCCAGCCGCAGGGCCCTTCCTGTCCGCCGTCGCGGGTGAGCACCTCCCAGTAGTGGTCGGCCTCGGCCTGGTCGGCGCAGTGGATCTGGAAGGAGACGGCCTCCGTGAAGGGGAACTGCGGGCCGCCGTTGATGCCGACGAACTGCTGTCCGTTGATCTCGAACTCGACGACCATCACCGTGCCCGCCGGCCCGGGTCCCGCCTCCGTGTAGCGGCCGATCCGCCCGAGCTTCCCGTCCTTGAAGACGGAGAGGTAGAAGTCGGCCGCCTCCTCCGCGTTGCCGTCGAACCACAGGCACGTGGTGAATCCCTTGCCGGTCATGACTGCCTCCAGGCCGTTGCGCGGACGGTGGATACCCGTCCGCACATACAGACCGGCCCCGGGCCCGGATCTCATCGGTGGGCCCGGGGCCGGTCTGTGTCCCGCCTGGGATTCGCTCGTACGGGCTACTTCCCGGGCGTCCCGGTGACGCCGAGCATGCGGTCGACGACCCGCTTCGCGGCGGCGCCGTCGTCGAGGTCGCAGAACTCGGCGCGGAACGCCGCCCGCGCCCCGGCGTACTCGGCGGCGACGGAGTCCGCGTCGCGGACGGCCGCGATCAGGCTCGCCGAGTCCGCGAGCAGCGGACCGGGCGCCTTCTCCTCCAGGTCGAAGTTGAAGCCGCGCAGCGTGCCCCGGTAGTGCTCCAGGTCGTACGTGAACAGCAGGATCGGCCGGTCGGTCACCGCGAAATCGAAGATCGCGGAAGAGTAGTCCGAGATCAGCACGTCGGCGACCAGCAGCAGATCGGTGGCGTCGGGCCAGCGCGACACGTCGACGACGAAGCCGTCGCGGACGCCCTCGCGGACCTGCTCGCCCACGTTGTGGTGGCCGCGGACCAGCAGGACGTGGTCCTCGCCGAGCGCGCGGCGGGCCTCGTCGAGGTCGATGTTCAGGTCGAGCTTGTAGCCGCCGGAGAAGCCCTCGCGGTTCTCCCGCCAGGTCGGCATGTACAGGACGACCTTCTTGCCCTCGGGCAGGCCGAGCCGGCGGCGTACCTCGGCGACCCGCTCCGGGTCGGGCTTGACCAGCGCGTCCGTGCGCGGGCTGCCGGACTCGACGACCTCGCCGGCGTAGCCGAGGGCGCGCTTGAGGAGCGGGGTGGCGTAGGAGCTCGGGGAGGCGAGCAGCGTCCACTGGGCGCTGTCGTGCTCCAGGCCCTCCAGCACCTCGGGGCTCGTGTAGTAGTCGTGGACGTAGTCGTGGCCGATCTGCTTGATCGGGGTGCCGTGCCACGTCTGGACCACGGTCTGGCCGGAGCGGCGCAGGAAGTTCCGCGGCACGTTGGAGTTGACCACGTAGTAGCGGGCCCGGGCCAGCACGTCCCAGGACTCGACGCTGTCGTACTGGACGGCGCGGGCGGTCTCGGGGACCTCGGCGCGGCCGTCGCGGACGAGCCAGATGTGCTCCAGCTTCTCGCCGCGGCGCAGGAGTTCCTCGTGGATGGAACGCGGCGAGTCGCCGGCGCCGTTCCCCTGGAAGGTGTCGTAGACGACCATGTCCTTGACCGGGAGGGCGCGCTGCGCCGGGTAGGTCTCGTAGCGGGCCACGCGCTGGGCGAAGTTGGAGCGGTCGTGCGGGCTGAGCAGCGGGTCCGAGACGATCACCATGCGGTCGTGGAAGCGGGCCTCGACGCGCATCCGGCGGCCCTGCACGGTGAGCGGGTGCGGACCGGCGAAGAGCAGGCCGGGGCCCATCTGCACCGGGGCGCCGCGGTCGACGCCGAGCAGGCCGGCGGTGGTTCCGCCCTGCGCGACCGGGCGCAGGGTGGGCCACCAGCGGCCCTCGGGCAGCGTGGTGCGGCCCGCGTACGCCTCGGGGAGGGCGGGGACGAAGGTGGTCTCGAAGGAGTCCCCGTCGCGGGTGACCGGGTAGCTGAACTCGACGCCGTGCACGTTGTGCAGGACCAGTTCGTACGGTTCGTCGGTCGGTGCGAGGAAGCGGCCGCGCAGGGTTATGGCGCCGTCCTTCGCGGTGACCCCGTCGACCAGCGGCGGCGAGGGCTGCGCGGAGAGGATCAGGTGGCCGGTGTTGCCGCGCTTGGCGAACAGGGAGCGTCCCCGGTCGCCGCCGGGCAGCGGGACGACCAGGCCGGTGAACCCGCCGCGCTCGTCGTGGGCCAGCGGGTGTTCGGTGCCGTCGGCGCCGACCACCGTCAGGGTCCAGGGCTGCGGGGTCCACTCGCCGGGCAGGCACTCGGCGTCCGGGACGGCGGCCAGTGCGGCCAGCGGCACGCGGGCGGTGAAGGGAACGCGGCCGCCCGCGGCGGCGGAGGTCTCCAGCGGGAACGACAGGACGGTCCCGGTGGTGGTGTGGAGGGCCCGCAGGGTGGCGCCGGCGCCCACTTCGGCGGCGAGTTCACCGACGACGTCCAGGGCGTCGTCACCGGCCGGGCGGACGTCCAGCGCGCGGGCGCGGACCGTCTCGACCTGGATGGTGAGGGAACCGGAGACCACCGGCAGGATGCGCACGTCGGGGGCGACCCAGTGCGCGGGCGGGTTCTGGCCGGTGTCGTGCTCGCCGCCCCGCAGGCGGGCGCGGTGCAGACCGCCGGCGCCGGTCACGGCGACGGAGGTGGTCCAGACGCCGTCGCGCCAGGTGCCGCCCGACTGGAAGATCGAGGGGTCGACGACGGCGGTGAAGCCGGCCCAGTCCGCGTGGCGCAGAGCCAGGTGCGGGGAGTTGACGGTGGCCATCGGGGAGGCGACCGTACGGGCGCTGACGACGGAGCGGCGGCGCTTGCCGCCCTCGCGGAACACCAGCATCTTGCGGGAGCCCAGGCGGCTTTCGGCGCCGAGGTGGCCGGGCAGGGCGTAGCCGCGCAGGAGCAGCTTGCCGTCGGCCCAGGCGGCCTGCTCGAGGCGGCTGACGACGCGGCGCTCGCGCGGGCCGAGCGTGAGGATCCTGGGGGGCACGGGAGGGCGGCCCTGGAGGAAGGGGTAGTCCGCCTGCGGGCGGGCGAGGCCCTTGACCGGGACGCTGTAGTGGTAGTCCCGCTGGTGGTCCTGGAGGGCGATGAAGTCCTCGACGCGTCCTTCGCGGGCCAGGAACGCCTTCAGGCGGTCGGCCACGGTCAGGTCGGACCAGGGGCCGGTGCCGATCTCGCGGACGAGACCGCCGACCTCCTTGACGAACGCGTCGCGGAAGTCCTGGCCGCCCTCACCGACGTACTTGTAGATGAGCGGCAGTTCCTCGCTCAGTACGTTGTAGTCGTAGTCGCGCAGGTAGCGGGCGTACTTGGCGCCCTCCTTGCCCTTGAGGGCCTCGCGGACCAGGCGGACGGAGGTCACGCGGTCGATCAGGGAGACCGGGTCGGTGGAGCGCTGGGTGATGGAGCGCTCGCCGGTCTCGCGGACGCGCCAGTGGTAGACGCAGTCGCTGATGATGTCGACGCTGGAGGCGAAGTAGTGCGCGGGGATGCTGACCGGGGCGTCCTCGTAGAGGATGCCCTCCGGGTACTGGAAGCCGTGCTCGTTCCAGAAGGTGCGCCGGTAGACCTTGTTCCACGCGGTGCGGTCGGTGACCAGCGCCGGGAACGTGGAGATGTGGGTCTTCAGCTGGGTCTTGGCGAACGCCGCCCGGTGGCCCCAGGACTGCTGCATGCCGACGGAGCGGAAGCGCTTGACGTTGCCGCCCGCGAAGTCCGAGCCCGTCTCGTCGAGGGCCGCGATGAGGCGCTCGTACGCGTACGTGGGCATGGTGTCGTCACTGTCGACGAACGCCAGGTACTCGCTGTCCTCGTGTGCGTGCCGGGCACCGACGTTGCGGGCGGCACCGAGGCCGGCGTTCTCCTGCATGACGACCCGGAACCGCTTGTCCCGCGCGGCGAAGGCCTTCGCGATGACGGCGCTGGTGTCCGTGGATCCATCGTCTACGAGGATGGCCTCGAAGTCGGTGAAGGTCTGAGCGGCAAGGGACTCCAGGCACTCGTCGAGGTAGAGCTCGACGTTGTAGACGGGGACGACGATGCTCAAGCGCGGGGGCATGGGTGGCGAATTCTCCAGCGTTTTATGCTTTATCGATGATCGGCTGATTACAGCATCGTACTCTGTAACAGATTCTTAAAATCCCACCATCTTGGACATATCCAGACTGATCGCCGGGGCGGACGGCAAAGAATTAAGCCGCCCGCCACCTTGACGAAGGCCTCCGGAGCGGGTCCGGGACGGGCTCGCGGGTCAGATCTCCAGCTCGTTCTCGATCTTCTTCAGCTGGTGGCGGGCCATCGCGAGGTTGGCCCGGCCCCGGTCGAGGGCCAGGTAGAGGAAGAAGCCGGTGGCGCCGCGGCCCTTCAGCAGCCGGATGAGGTGGTACTGCCCGCCGAGGGTGATCAGGATGTCCTCGATGTCGTCCTGGAGGCCGAGCATCTCCATCGTGCGGACCTTGGCGCGCACCACGTCGGTGTTGCCCGCGGCGGCGACGGCCAGGTCCAGGTCCTTGCCGCCGCCGACGGTACCGAGGGCCATGCCGCTGCCGTAGTCGACGAGGGCGGCGCCGATCGCGCCCTCGATCGAAGTGGTCGCTTCCTTCAGTGCGGTTTCCACGTTGGCCATGTGAGGTTCCTCTTTCTTGTTCGCTGGTGAGCTGTTTCGGTGTGCACGGCTGTCGCGGTGCGGGTGGACGGAAGTGCGGGTGGGGAGCCTGACGGGCGTGGCGCCGCCGACGCCGGGCTACGTCGGCGGACTGCCGGGGCCCCGGCGCCCGAGGGTGTGGTCTATGAGGTCGGCGATGCGCAGGCTGGAGCGCCGGGCCTCCAGGTGGAGGCGCCCGACGTTGACGCGGGGCTCCGCGAGCAGGGTGAGGACGGCCGCCTCGCCCGCCGCGTACGTCGCCACGTACCCGTGTTCCCCGCGCACGAGCAGCTCGCGGAAGACGCCCTGGCCGGTGCTGTCGCTCAGCCGCTGGGCCACCCCGAGGGCGGCCGCGGTCAGGGCGGCCACGGTCTCGGCCTCGGTGGCGGCGCTGTCCTGGGCCAGCACGAGTCCGTCGACGCTCGCGGCGAGGGCCCCGGTGAGCTGGGGAACGCGGGCCCGGAGCCTGCGGAGCTCGGCGAGTATCTCGGCCTCCGCCTCGGCGGGCACCGTACTCATGTCGGCCCTTCTCCTTTCGGCCTGGCTCTCGGGCTGCCGCTCGGGCAGCCTGCGCTCGGAGCGGTCGGCGCGCAGGGCCGGTCGCAGCGGGAGCCTCACAGGCTTGCCTCCAGTGCGTCGCGTAACCGGCGGAGCAGTGCCACGTCCGGGGATTGGGCCTGGGTCATCCAGTCGGGCAGCGGTTCCGCGGCCGGGGCGGGTGCCGCGGCGTGCGGGGTGTCGACGAGTCCGGCCGCCGCGAGGCGCCGTACGTCGAGGAGCGTGTGGAAGGCGGGCCGTCCCAGCACCCACGCGAGGTCGGCCGGGGTGCGGACGCCGTCCGCGTGGTGCAGCAGGAGGCGCTGGCGCGGGGTGACCGTCTGCCCCGGCGCGGCGGGCCGGGGCACCACCGGGGCGGTGTCCAGCAGCGGGTAGGGCCAGACCGCGTCGAGCAGCTCCCGCCGGCGGCGGGTCTCGCGCTCGACGGCGGCGGCGGGGACGGAGCGCACGGAGCCGATCCAGTGGGTGGCCCCGCGGCGGAACCGGGAGGGGCCGCTGCCCGGGGAGAGGGCGAAGAACGCGGCGTCGAAGATCGCGGCGAGGTGGCAGATCTCCAGCTCGCCGCCCGCGAGCCCGCCGCTGTCGACGAGGAAGCGGGCGACCTGGCGGCGGGCGCCGGCCCGGTCCAGGGCCTCGCGCCAGCGCTCGGGGGCCAGGCCGCCGCCGGTGGTGAGCAGCACGTCGAGGCCGGGTGTGGCCGGACTCTCCGCGTGGACTATGCGGCCGTCCTCCAGGAAGAGGGTGCCGCGGTCGCGGAGCAGGGCGCCGGTGGCGCGCTCGGCGGCGAGTCGGGTGAGGAGCGGCGAGACGGCGGTCATCGGAGCCGGCAGCGGGACCGGCGCGGGGGCGGGGGCCGGGGCGGTCATCTGAGCACCAGCCCCTCGGCGAGGCTGCGGAGTCTGTGCCGGGCGAGGGCGAGGTTGCCCTCGGTCCGGTCCAGCCAGAGGTGGAGGAAGACGCTGCTGTCGAAGCTGGTCTCGACGAAGCGCAGGACGTGGTAGCCGGTGCGGGTGGTGACGATCAGGTCCTCCACGGGCGGGCCGGAGAGTGCTCCGCCGCCGGATATCTGTTCGTCCTCCGACGGCGCGAACGACTCGTATTCCGCGGCGGCCCGCGCCAGCTCGGCGGTCTCGGCCGCGGTGGTCTCGTGGTCGCCCACGGGCGAGTCCCCGGCGGTGCCGAGGGCCAGTCCGCTGCTCCAGTCGACCAGCGCGGCCCCCCGCGCACCAGGCAAGGCCATGGCTTCGAGCAGGCATTCGTCGATCCCGGGCACGCGGGCTCCCCTCCCGGCCGGACGTGCGGGGTGCACGGTCGTACGGCGCGACAGGAGGGAACCTACTCAACTTCCGCAGTGCGAAAAGGCGTTCTGGCATTTTCCGCTGGAACGTGCGCCGAAGCGTGTGACAGCTTGGCCGGAACCCGTCACCTTCTGATCAGGAAGCGAGCGGAAGATCGTCGGCGAGCCGGAACGAGCCTCCTTCGTGCCGCACGTAGCCCTCGTGGCTGAGGGTGCGGAGCAGGTGGTAGACGGTGGGCAGCGGGATGCCGGTGACCCGGGCGAGCCGCTTGGCCGTCGCGCCGTTCTCCGCGTACATCGCTTCCACGAGGCGCAGCGCACGCTGCACCGAACCGATCAGGGTGGGCGTGCTGTGCTTCTGGCTGTGTTCGGTGCGCATGAGTGATCCCCCTGCTCCGGTACGAGGCCTGGCCGACCCATCAAAGTCGCTCACCGGCCCCAAAACCAGCTGACTCGCGTAAACCTGAGCATAAGATCACCGCCCGTCCGTCCGGCCGTCCCCGCTCCGGGGCGCACCGGACACCTCTCTGGTCCCTTCTGCCCCTCTCAACTCTGTGGTCGCTCCCGTCACTTCCGCGTCGCGCTACGGGAGGAGCCACTCGGGAGGAGCCCCGGGAGGACCCGCTTCGGGAAGTGCCGCTACGGGAAGTGCCGCTACGGGAGGAGCCGCTCGGCCATCGCCTCGATCAGGCCCTCCACCGGGTAGGGCTCCAGCAGTGCGGGCACGGTCAGGTCGTCCACGATCAGGCCCAGCATCGCGAGGTACAGCAGCACGACGCCCTGCCGGTCCCCGGGCAGACCCGACTCCAGGTGCCAGGCGACGTTCGCCTCCAGCTCCGCGCCCTGCAACCCGGCCAGTTCGGCCTGGAGTTCGGGGCGCCGGGTGGCCTCCAGGCGCAGTTCCAGGGAGGCGATGTGGACGCTCCGCTCGCGGCGCATCCGGTCCAGGAGCTGCCCGAGCAGCACCTTGGTGTCGAGCGGGCCGACGAGGTCGGCGGGGTCGGGGACCAGACGCTCGCGCGTGCGGTGCAGGATCTGTACGAGGAGCTGAGCCCGGTGGGCGAAGTAGTTCGAGGCGGTTCCCGTCGGGACGCCCGCCTCCGCGTCCACCGCGCGCAGGGTCAGGCCGCGCGAGCCCTCGCGGGCCAGGACTTCGATGGCGGCGTCGAGCAGCGCGGCGCGGCGCTGCGGGTTCTGGCGCATGGGGTCGTCCTCGGGGATCGGCGCCGGCTCCTCGCCCGGCGCTGGGGCCCGGGCGGGGCCGGCACGCGGCGGGGTGGGCACTGCAGGCGCAGTACTTCGGTCACGGTAGCGGATGCACCGCGTCCCGGCCCTCCCCACCGCCCCCTCCCCCGTGTCAGGCTGCCCGTCATGGAGCGGATCATCGAGGAGATACGCGAGGACCTGTCCCGCCGGATCGCGGCGGCGGCGGACCGGCTCGCCGAGCGGACGCTGGCCGAGGACCCCGCCTACGCCGCCCTGCTCGGCCGGGCCGAACTGCGCGAACGCATCCATCACAACCTCCGCCAGGCCGTCGACGGCCTGGTCCGCAGCTCCCGCGGCTTACCGGTCGAGCTGGCCGACGCCCGGGCCACCGGTACGCTCCGGGCCGAGCAGGGGCTGCCGCTCGCCTCCCTGCTGCGCACCTACCGCCGGGGCGGACGGCTGCTCTGGCTGACCCTCACGGAGGCGGTCTCCGCGCACGACCGGGCCGCGCTCCCCCGGCTGCTGCCGGGCGCGACCGCGCTGTGGGACGTACTGGACCAGATGACGGACGCCGTCACCGAGTCGTACCGGACCACGGAGGCCGCGCGCACCGACCGCGACCGGGAGCGCCGCGCGGCCCTTCTCGACGCGCTGCTGGACGGCTCGGCCGCCGTGGACGGGCCCGGCGCCTCGGAGGCCGCGGCTCAGCTGGGGCTCCCGGAGCGGGGGCGCTTCGCCGTGGTCGTGCTGGCCGCCGCAGGCGCCGACGCCGCGGGCCCGAGACCCGGCGCCTGCGGTGACCCGCGCGTGCTGTGGCGGATCCGCGCCGACGGGGAGAGCGGCCTGGTGCAGCTGGGCCACCATCCGCTGGAGTCCGTACGGGAACTGCTGGCGCCGCTCCGGGTGCGGGCCGGGGTCAGCCCGGTGGTGGAGGCGCCGGCCGAGGTCGCCCGGGCGCACCGGCTGGCGGCCCTGGCCCTGCGCACCGCCCCGGCCTCGGGCGGCCCGCGCACCGCCCTGCTCGACGAGCGGCTGCCGGCGGCGCTGGTCGCCTCCCAGGCCGAACTCGCGGGGCGGCTGCGCCAGGTGGTGCTGGGTCCGGTGCTGGCGCTGCCCGCGGAGGACCGCCGGGTGCTGCTGACCACGCTGGGCACCTGGCTGGCCTGCCGGGGGTCCACGACGCACGCCGCCCAGCGGCTGTACTGCCACCGCAACACGGTCTCCAACCGGCTGCGCCGCCTGGAGCAGCTCACCGGCCGCGCCCTCTCCGACCCGGCGCACGTGGTGGAACTGGCCCTGGCCCACGCGGCGGTCACCCAGCGCGCCGGAGCGGAGGGCGCCGCGTCCCGGCCGGGGCCCGCGTCCCGGCCGGGGCCGCCGGACCGCGGACGCCGCGCGGGGGACGCGGCCCCCTGAGGCACGCGGCCTCCGGGCCGCGTTCAG
>NZ_JBEOXU010000076.1:0-29602 GCF_040296725.1 Streptomyces sp. NPDC002044 | reverse complement strand
CGGATGTCCTCGCCGGCGAGGTTGTCGTCCTTCTCCCGCAGGAACTTCTTCTCGCGCGCGTAGCGGTTCACCAGACCCGTCAGCGCCGCACGGAAACCCTCCTCGTGCATGCCGCCGTCGTGGGTGCGGATGGTGTTGGCGAAGGAGTGGACGCTCTCGCCGAAACCGGTGTTCCACTGCATCGCGATCTCGGCGGACAGGGTCCGTCCGGGGTCGGAGGCGCTGACGGAGATGACATGGGGGTGTACGGTCCCGGCCTTGCGGGAGTTGAGGTGGGTGACGAAGTCCGCGATGCCGCCCTCGAAGTGGTAGGACGCCGTACGGACCTGGTGCCGCTGGTCGGCGCCGTCGCCGGCCGGTGAGCCCGGCTCGGCGGTGCTCGGCGCGGTGCCCGGCGTGGTCCGTGCGTCCGTCAGGGAGACCGTCAGGCCCTTGTTGAGGTAGGCGACTTCCCGGAAGCGCCGGGAGAGGGTCTCGAAGGAGTAGTCGACGGTCTCGAAGATGCTGTCGTCGGCCCAGAAGGTGATGGTGGTGCCCGTGGCCGTGGTTGCCTCGTGCCGGGTGAGCGGGGCGGTCGGTGCGCCGGCCTCGAAGTCCTGGCTCCACCGGTAGCCGTCCTTGCGCACCTCCGCCGACACCCTGATGGACAGGGCGTTGACGACGGAGAGGCCCACGCCGTGCAGACCGCCGGAGACGGTGTAGCCGCCGCCCCCGAACTTGCCGCCCGCGTGCAGGACGGTGAGGACGACCTCCAGGGCCGGTCTGCCCTCGGAGGCCACGATGTCGACGGGTATGCCGCGCCCGTTGTCGGTGACCCGGAGGCCGCCGTCGGCGAGGATCGTGACCCCGATGGTGTCGGCCACGCCGGCGAGGGCCTCGTCGACGGAGTTGTCGACGATCTCCTGCACCAGATGGTGCAGGCCGCGTTCGCCTGTCGACCCGATGTACATGCTCGGCCGCTTGCGGACCGCGTCGAGCCCGTCGAGGACGCTGATCTCGCGGGCGCCGTAGGCGGGCTCGGGGGGATTGCCGGGATCGGTCACGGAGTACTCCTTCGGGCACAGCACGAACCGCGCTCCCGCGGGCGGGCGGGAGCGGTCCGTGGGGTGGGGATGAGGCTGGACGCGCCGCGGACGGCCGGACGCGATCGTGAACGGATGCCCGGCACCGGGGCCGACATCCGGACCGCCATTCTATTCAACGCGACGCGCGCGTAGGTCAGTTGTAGTGGCAACGGCACGCCTGGAGGCCCCTGTGGCGCGATGTGGGGCTATCGCCCAATCCCCCCTGAGCGAATCGGCTCTACGTGCCCCGGTGGGCGCTGTGTGGCTTTCCTGGGGTCCCTGGTGGACGGGGTGGCGCGGGTATTTCGACGGCAGGTGACGAGGCCCTCCACCGGACCGTCGGCCGTCGGCCGGCGGCCGGCTGCCGCTCGTCCTCGTCGTGTTCGTCGCCGTGACAGGAGGCCGCACCCGCCCCGCCTGCGGTACGTCCCGCCCGGCCACGGCACTGGGCTCGCCGCATGAGGGCCGCCATCACCCCGCTCTCCGCCCCCGGCCTGCGCGCCCACCGCGACGAACTCGCCGCCCTCCTCGTCGACGTGGTCGCCGGCGGTTCCTCGCTCGGCTTCCTCGCCGGTCTCGACCACGCGGGCGCCGCAGCCCGGTGGGACTCCCCGCTGCCCGCCGCCCGGGCCGGGGTGCTGCTGCTGTTCCTGGACACCGAGACCGGCAGCGCCGCCGAGCGCGTCTACCGCTCCGCCGGCTGGACCGAGGCCGGCGCGATCCCGGACTACGCCACCGGCCCGGACGGCCGCCTGCACCCCACCACCCTCTCCTGCAAGAGGCCGCCGGGCGGCGCAGGGTGACCTCGCCCGCCGCGCCGCGTTAGACCCGTCGGCGCCGGCCACCGAGCGAGGGAGACCGCATGTCCGCAGCATCCGCCGCCGTACCCCTGACCCGCCGCGCGGTCCTGCGCACGGCCTTCACCGCTGCCGTGCTCGCCGGGACGGCCGCGGCCCTGGGGCCCGTACTGCGCTCCCGGCGGCCCCGCCAGACGCTCACCCCGGCGCCGCTCTCCGAGGAGACGTACCGCGGCCGGCACATCGCCGTGGACCGGGCCGGAGTCCGCATCGACGGGCGCCCGCTGCACGTGATGCGCCGCGCCGACGGCAGCTACCTCAGCGGCGTCAACCACTTCCAGTCCTATCCGACGCGCCTGGAACTGGCTCGCGCCGCCGTCGACGAACTGGGCTCCGCCCAGCTGGCGCTGGCGTCCGCCCCGCACCACGGCTGAGGCGAGGAGTCCTGACGTGTACACCCGGCAGAACCAGAAGGACCTGACCAGCGCGCAGAAGAAGCGGTTCACGGCGGCCGTGCTGGAGCTGAAGCGCAACGGCACCTATGACGCCTTCGTGCGCACCCACGACACGTACTTCGTTCCCGACCGGGACCGGAAACTGCGCGTCGGGCACATGTCCCCGTCGTTCTTCCCCTGGCACCGGCGCTACCTGCTGGAGTTCGAGAAGCAGCTGCGGGCCCTCGATCCCGGCGTCTCGATCCCGTACTGGGACTGGACCACGGACAGCAGCCCCGTCTCCCCGCTCTGGGCCGAAGACTTCCTCGGCGGCACCGGCCGGGCCGACGACCGGCAGGTGATGACCGGTCCGTTCGCCTACGACAAGGGCAACTGGACGGTGACCGTGGGCATCACGGAGTCCCGCTTCCTCACCCGCAACCTGGGCCGGCCGCAGAACCCGATCGCGCTGCCCACGCCGGCCGAACTCCAGTGGGCCATCGACGACCCCGCCTACGACGTCGCACCGTGGGACTCCACGGCCACGGCCGGCGGATTCCGCAACAAGCTGGAGGGCTGGGCCGCGCCCAGGAGCGAGCGGTGGCGCAACCACAACAAGGTCCACCAGTGGATCGGCGGGCACATGACGGGCGGCACGGCGCCCAACGACCCCGCCTTCTGGCTGCACCACGCCTTCGTGGACCTGATCTGGGACCGCTGGCAGCGCAAGCACCCCGGATCCGGATACCTCCCGGCCGTGCCCCCCTCCCTCGGCGACCCGCAGCGCGGCCGGGTGATCGCGCTCGACGAGCCGATGCCCCCGTGGAACGTCACCCCCCGCGAGCTGCTCGGCCACGACGGCCTCTACCGCTACGCGTGAGGGAGGACGGCACGAGAAGGGCCCCCGCCCTGAGGCGGGGGCCCTTCGTCGATCAGGCGCTCAGGCGATCCGACGATCGGTGAGCGGTGTTCAGCCGCCGTAGCCCTCGGTGTGGTGCTCGCCGCCGCCCGACTGGTTGACGCAGGTGTTGCCGAAGGCCGGGTTCAGCAGGGCGATCACGTTCACGGTGTTGCCGCAGACGTTGACCGGGACGTGCACCGGGACCTGGAGCAGGTTGCCCGAGAGGACACCGGGGGAGCCGACCGCCGCACCGTGCGCTCCGGCGTCGGCGACTGCCAGACCCGCGCCGGCGGCCATGGCGCTACCGGCGACAGCGGTGATGGCGACTGCCTTCGCGATACGCGACATCAAGATCTCCTCGTGAGCAATATGGGGCGCCGCGGAATCTGCGGCGTTTGACATGGCATACAACGCAGGGATGGCCAAGGGGTCACGGTCCCTGCGCCTACCCGGTGACGGAGAAGCGGACGGACGCGAAGTACGGCCGCACCTGGGTGACGGCCCCGGGGCGCAGGACCTCCACGACCCGGCCCGTGCAGCCCGGCTCCCGGTAGAGGGTCGCCGTACCCCGCGTGTGGTTCGTGACGGCCCGGGCGCCGCCGCCCTCCGCCTTGACGCAGCCCTTCGGCGCGGTCAGCCCGTGCACCCGGTCGTCCTGGCCGAGGTACTGGAAGTCCGGCCCGGCGGCGGCCCGGGCCGGCCCGCCGGCCAGCGCGGCGGCCGCCAGCAGCAGGACGGGCACCGCCGCGGAGCGGACGGCGCCGCGCGCGGTGGGGCGGACGTACAGGGGACGCATGAGAGGGCGCAAGAGGGGTCGCGTGAGGGGTCGCATGCCGGACCAACCGGGGCGCGCCCGGGTACGGTCACGCCTTGTCACCCGTGGGACGGCTGTGCGAACGTGCGCGGACCGCACCTGTACGGAGCGACCGATTCCAGGAGGACGAGATGGGCGCAGCGGGCGGCGCGGGCACCGGACCCGGCGGCGACGGGTCCGGCGACTGGCCCGCCGGCGGGTCACGGCCCCGGGTAAGGACCCGGTACGGACTCGTGGAAGGGCGGACCGGCGCCGCGGGGACCGCCGTGTTCCGGGGGATCCCGTACGCCGCGCCGCCCGTCGGAGCGCTCCGCTTCGCGGCGCCCGCGTCCCCGGCCGCCTGGGATGGCGTACGCGACGCGGGCACCTTCGGCCCCACCGCCCCCAAGGTGCCCTACCCGGGCACCTTCGCCGCGCTGCTGCCCGACCCGGAGATCCCCGGGGACGACTGCCTCGGCGTCAACGTGTGGACCCCCGATCCGGCACCGGCCGCCCGGCTGCCCGTCATGGTGTGGCTCCACGGCGGGGCGCACACCCGCGGCTCCTCCGCCGTCCCGGTCTACGACGGCTCGGCCTTCGCCCGCGACGGGGTCGTGCTGGTGTCCTTCAACTTCCGTCTCGGCGTGCTCGGCTACGGGCTCTTCCCGGACGCCCCCGCCAACCGCGGCCTGCTCGACCAGATCGCCGCCCTGGAATGGGTCCGGGACAACATCGCGGCCTTCGGCGGCGATCCCGGCCGCGTCACCGTCTTCGGCGAGTCAGCGGGCGCCATCAGCGTCGGCGCCCTGCTCGCCGCCCCGCGCGCCGCCGGGCTCTTCGCCCGGGCCGTCCTGCAGAGCGGCGCCCCCGAGGTGCTGCCGCGCGACGGGGTGCGCACCATGGTCCGGCGGATGGCCTCGCTGCTCAAGACGCCGGCCACCGCCGGGGCCTTCGCCGCCACCCCGCTGCCGGCCCTGCTCGCCGCGCAGGGCGCCGTGCTGCGCCGGTCCGGGCCGGTGCTGGGCGGACCGGCCTTCGGCCTGGTCGCGGACCCGGACACGCTGCCGCAGGACCCCCTCGACGCCCTGACCGGCCGGGGCGCCTCCGGGGACGTGCCCCTGCTGGCGGGCTGGACCCGGGAGGAGTACCGGCTCTGGCTGGCCCCCACGGGCGGGATGCGGCTGCTGGACCGGATGGGTCCGGCCGCCGTGGAGCTGGCACGCCTGCGCGCGGGCAAGGACCGGGCCGCCGTACGGCGGTTGCGCGCCGTCCTGCCCGGTGCGAGCCCGGCCGAACTCGCCGGGCAACTGCTCACCGACCGGCTGCTGCGCGACCCGCTGCGGCGGCTCGCGGGTGCGCGGCGGAGCGCGCCGAGCTTCCTGTACGAGTTCGCCTGGCCCTCGGGCGTACCCGGCCTCGGCTCCTGCCACGCGCTGGAGCTGGGCTTCGTGTTCGACACCCTCGACGTGCCGGAGTCCGCCTGGCTGGCGGGCCCGGACGCCCCGCGGGAGCTGGCGCGGGAGATGCACGCGGCCTGGGTGCGCTTCGCGGTCACCGGTGACCCGGGATGGGAGCCGTGGAACGGCAGCGGCCCGCCGAAGGTGTTCGGCGGGCCGGAGCGGGAGCGGGAGGGGGAGCGGGAGTCGGCGCCGGCGCCGGTGGCCGGGGCGCCGCCGCGCGGGACCAGCGGGGCGGAGGCTACTCCACCGGTCCTTCCATGACCTTGCTGATCTCCTGGATGGGGCCCTCGCCCATGTTCGGGACGTAGGTCTTTGCGTTGTGCTGGCCGCCCTTGATGACCCTCAGGGTCGTGTGGACCGGCCCCTTGCCGTACGTGGCGATGAACTTCTGCACGTCGGGCAGGGTCTTCTTGTTGTTCTCGCTGTCTCCCACCTGGAAGGCGAGGTAGACGTCCGGACCCTTGCTGTCGATGAGCTGCTTCGCCAGCAGCTCCGGGTTGTTCTCGGCCTTCTCCTTGTCGTGGCCCTTCCACAGCGAGGAGTCCGGGACGACGTCCGGGCCGGAGGCGATCACGGCCTTGAACTTGTCCGGGTGCTTCAGCACGGCCTTCAGACCCGCGAACCCGCCGGTCGACGAGCCCATGAACGCCCACCCGTCACGGGACTTGACGGTGCGGAAGTTCGCCTTCATCAGGTCCGGCACGTCCTCGGTCAGCCAGGTGCCCATCTTCGGCTGGCCGGGGATGTCGGAGGCGTCCCAGTAGACGCCCTTGTCGTCCGGGCCGGGGTTGAGCACCGGCATCGCCAGGATGAAGGGCTTGCTCTTGCCCTCCGCGTACCACTTGCCGATGCTGCTCTGGAGGCCCAGGTCGGTGCCCATCCAGTAGTTGCTCGGGTAACCGGCGCCGCCCGGCAGGGCGATCATGACCGGGAAGCCGCTCTTGGCGAACTTGGGGTCGTTGTACTCCTTGGGCGCCCAGACCCAGACCTTGCCCTTGAAGCCCGACTTCTTGCCGTCCAGGGTGGTGACGGCGATGTGCGTCCCGTCGGCCAGGGTCGCCGCGTTCTTGAAGTCGGCGGCCGGGCCCGTGGGCATCAGCATCTTCGAGTTCACCGGCTGCGGCGTCTCGGCGCCCGTCTTGCCGGGTCCGCCCGCGGGCGGACCGCCGAACGAGACCGCCGCGCCCTTGTCGGTGAACGGGGGTATCTCGTAGTGGTTCATCACGAGCGCCGCGATGCCCGCCAGGGCGAGGACGGACGTGCCGGCGATCACCCAGCGGCGCAGCCGCGACGTCCGGGGACGCGGGGCCTCCGGCGGCTCCTGCCCGTACGGCTGCTGCCCGTAAGGTTCCTGGCCGTAGGGTTCCTGGCCGTACGGCTGCCGCCCGTTCTGCTCCTGGCCGTACGGCTGCTGCTCGTACCGCCGCTGTTCGTACGGCGGCTGCGGCGCCCCGGGGTGGGGCCGCTGCCCGTACTGCTGTCCGCCGTGGGGCGGCTGTGGCTGCGGCTGCCGCCCTTCCGGCCGGTACGGCTGGTACTGCTGCCCGTCGGGTGCGTACGACATGTGCGGTGGCTCTCCGGCTGGTGCTGCCCTGGTGGGGCGGGGTGGTCTGGCGTGGGTTCCTTCCGTTCGAAGGATGTACGAAAGCATGCCAGGGTTCCGCGTTTTTCCTTCTCTTGGGGTGCCCTAGGCCAAGACCTTGCCCGGCGCCCGCCGGTCCCCGGAGTGTGCGGTCCTCCGGCCGACCGCCCCTGGTACCCGCGGGTTCCCCCGGGTACGGTGCGTCCGCGCCGGCCGCCGGACCGCCCCGGCCGGAGCTCCCGGGCACGCACCCGTACCGAGAGGCCGCCATGACCCTCCAGCGCCGGATGCTGATCCTCGCCGCCGTCCTCGCCCTGCTCGCCGCCGTGGGGGTGGGCTCCGTACTGCGCGCCTCCTCCCGGGCGGACGACAAGGACCGGGCCCGGGACGGCGGCCCCCGCGTCACCCGGGGCGCGGTGTCCCTGACCCCCGGTGACGGCGGTCGGCGGATCGTGTTCCGCAACATGGCCTGGGGCCCGCACCGCGACGAACTCGCCACCGTCCCGGCCGCCGAGCCCCGGGGCGACCGCACCACCTCCGGGGTGAACTGCCTGCGCTTCCACGCGGCGGCCGGCACCGGGATCTGCCTCCAGGCGGCCGGGGGCGCGGTCCAGGACGGCTACCGGGCCGTCGTCCTCGACGCCCGGCTCGCCGAGGTCGCCGCGTACCCCCTGGCCGGCATACCGACCCGGGCCCGGGTCTCGCCCGGCGGACACCTCGCCGCGTGGACGGTCTTCGTCGGCGGGGACTCGTACGCCGGGACCGGCTTCTCGACGCGGACCTCGGTGGTCGACCTGCGCACCGGCCGCCTCGACGCCTCGCTGGAGGACTTCGCGGTGGTCAGGGACGGCAAGCCGTACCGCAGCGCCGACGTGAACTTCTGGGGGGTCACCTTCGCCGCCGACGAGCGGACCTTCTACGCGACCCTGGCCACCGGCGGCCGGACCCACCTCGTCCGCGGGGACCTGGCGGCGCGCACGGTGACCACGCTGCGCGAGAACGCCGAGTGCCCGTCGCTGTCACCCGACGGAACCCGGCTGGTGTTCAAGAAACGGGAGCCCGGGCGGCCCGCCGAGGCACCGTGGCGGCTGTACGCCCTGGACCTGGCCACCGGGACGCAGACCCCGCTCGCCGAGGAGCGCAGCGTCGACGACCAGGTCGTCTGGACGGACGACCGGACCGTCGTCTACTCCCTTCCCGGGGACTTCGGGGCCGACCTGTACGCGGTGCCGGCCGGCGGCGGCGGCGCCCCGGCCCCGCTCATGCCGTCGGCCCTGGGCCCGGCCTTCCTCGATTGACCCGCCGGGGGAGGAGACGCGGACACCGGCGCGCCGGCGGGACGGCACGGGCGGGACGGCACGGGCGGGACGGCTCAGGCCGGCACCAGGGTCTTGCGGCGCCGCTTGCGCTGCGCCGCGCGCGACAGCTTCAGCTCGATGACCGACCGCACGGTCGGCCACTCCTCGTCGAGGACCGAGTAGAAGGCCGTACTGCGGACCGCCCCGTCCAGCCCCCGGGAATGGGCCCGGCGGACCCCCTCGGAGGTGAAGCCGAGCCGTTCCATCGCGGCTCGGGAGCGGCCGTTGCGGGCGTCGGCGCGCAGGGAGATGCGCCGGACGCCCCAGGTCTCGAAGGCATGGCGGAGCATGAGGAGCTTCGCCTCGGTGTTGATGCCGGTTCCCTGGGCGCCCGGGGACAGCCAGGTGTTGCCGATCTCGGCGGCATCGGGGATCGCCGTCGCCGGATCGCCGAACGGGACGCCCGGCACGGCGGGCCACACCAGGGGCCCCTGCCAGTAGTCGAGTTCCAGGAACCGGGTCGAACCGACCACCCGCCCGTCGGTGGCTCTGACCACGGCGAACGGGAGCGATCGACCCGCCGCCTGATCGGCGAGGGCACGGTCGATGTACTCGTGGGACGCCTGCAGCCCGTGCGGCACGGGAGTGAAGGCGTAAGTCGTACGATCCTCGGCCCCGGCCACGGCCAGGGCCTCGGTGTGGTGGGGGGCGAGGGGCTCGAGCCGCACGCTGCGGCCGGCGAGGAGTACGGGTACGGGCACGGAGCCTTCGGTCCTTCTAGGCGGTGGGGTGGTTGCACAGTCTGCGTCCCTGACGTCGCCCCCCGTGCAAAACACGAGTGAAAGGCAACGGGCTGTCAGGTGAACGCGAGTGGCTCAATGTAGCCCCTTAGAGTCCTCTCATGAACCCCCCATTCGGCAACGGCGCGCGCCTCTTTTTCGACGATCTCGGACCCCGTGCCGGGGCGCCCGTCCTCCTGATCCACGGACATCCGTTCAACCGCACGATGTGGGCCCCCCAGACGGCCGCGCTGACCGCCGCCGGCTACCGGGTCATCGCTCCTGACCTGCGGGGATACGGGGAAAGCCCGGTCATCCCCGGCAAGGCTCTGCTCGCCGATCTGGCGGACGACCTGGCTGCTCTGCTCGCCGGTCTGGGAATCGGACAAGCGGTCGTCGGCGGTGTGTCCATGGGCGGGCAGACAGCGATGGAGATGCGACTGCGCCACCCGTGTCTGGTACGCGCCCTCGTCCTCTCGGACACGTCCCCGGTTCCGGAGACGCCGGCGGGCGCGGACTCCCGCCGGGCGGCCGCCGAGCGGCTCCTCGCCGAGGGAATGGGGCCGTACGCCGACGAGGTCATCGACAAGATGCTGGCGCCCTACAACGTGACCGGGATGCCCGCCGTCGCCGCGCACGTGAGTGCCATGATGCGTACGACCGACCCCCGGGGCGCGGCCGCGGCGCTGAGGGGCCGTGCGGAGCGGCCCGACTACCGCCCGGTGCTCGCCGCGGCGGGCGAGCCCTGTCTGGTGGTGGTGGGCGCGGACGACGTCTACACCCCCGTCGCCGAGGCGGAGGCGCTGCACGCGCTGCTGCCGCACTCGGTGCTCGCGGTCATCGAGGGGGCGGGCCACCTGCCGGGCGTGGAGCGGCCCGAGGTCTTCAACCGGGCGCTGCTGGAGTTCCTCGCCGGACTGTGACGCGGGTTTGGGCCGGGGCTCAGCCCGCGGGCGGGCTCGACCTGTCCGACTTCGAGGTGGCGGCGTACTCCCCGGTGAGCTGAGCCCGGCCGGCGCCTGAGAGCATCGGGGGATGGACTGCGTGAGGGATCCGGGCGCCGGGCGCGCTGCCGCCGCCGGACCGGGGGCCTGACCTTGGACGACGTACTGCGACGGCTGGCCGCCGTCGGGCCCTTCTTCGCGGTGCCGTTCGGGAAGGAACCGCCCGGCCCAGGCTTCCGGCCGCTGACCGAGCTGTACGGGGAGCACCTGGGACCGTACGTGACCGAGGTGGGCCGGCGGATCGGCACCGGACCGGACCGGGTCGCCGCCTCGACCGCGCAGTTCGGCATCGCCTCACGGCTGTGGTCGCTCGGGCTCGGGTGTCTCGCGCTGGCCGGACGGGTCCCGGACCTGGACCCCGGCCGGGTGTGGTGGCGGCTGCCCCGCGCGGGCTCGCTGGAACTGTGGCTGCCCGAGCCCGGAGGGCTGCCGGCCGAGGCGCTGGCGCCGACCGTCCTGGACCACCTGGACCACCTGGACCTGCTCGGTACCCGCTTGCGCGGGGAGTTCGGGGTCTCGCCCAAGGTCCTGCGGGGCAACACCGCGTCGGGACTCGTCGGGGCGCTGCGGGTGCTGACGGACCGGGTCGAGGGGGACACGGCCGTGGTCGCGGCGGCCGCCCTGCTGACCGAGGGCGGGCCGCTGGCGGGCACCGGAACCTTCCTCCACGAGCCGGGGCTCGGCGTGGCCTTCGTCCGGGGCAGCTGCTGCCTCTACTACAAGGTCCCGGGCGGCGGCTTCTGCGGGGACTGCGTCCTGCGGACCCGGTAGGCCGCCCCCGCCCGCCGCGCGGTACTACGCGCAGGCCCTGTTCTCCGTGCTCGGCACCATCGGCCCCGGGGCCGGCAAGGAGGTGCACCTCGCCGGGCGCGGGGCGTGGGACACCTTCGCCGCGCTTCGCTCGCCGGCGGCCGTCCGGGCGGAGGTCCCGTACGCGACGCGGGCCACCGGGGAACACGTGCACTGTTCCCCGATGGCCCCGTAGCAGCACCGCGACGTCGTGTTCGACTGGCCGGCCGACGTGCTGTGACGACCGGTCCCGGTGTCCGGGCCCCGACTAGAAGGTCAGGCTCCAGGAGTCGATCTTGCCGGTGTCGCCGCCGGCGTTGTCGTTCACCCGCAGCTTCCAGGTGCCGTTCGCGACCTCCGAGGAGGCGTTGACGGTGTAGGTCTGAGCGATGTTGTCGGTGCTGCCGCCCGAGCGGTTGTGCACCGTGTACACGGTGCCGTCGGGAGCCACGAGGTCGACCTTCAGGTCGCCGATGTACGTGTGCACGACGTTCACGCCCACCTTGAGGGTGGCCGGGGCGTTGCCCGTCACCCCGGAGGCCGTGATCGGGCTCTCGACCGTGGTGTTGTCGCCGATGGCGAAGTCACCCGTGTTCTCGAAGAACTTGCCGGGGGGCGGGGTGGAGCCGACGGCCTTCAGGGCGTCGGTCTGGCCCTCGCCGAAGAAGCCGTTCTTGGCGGTGGTGCCCTTGCAGCGGCTGTCCGACGGGCAGGCGACGTCGTTGGCCTGGGTGGCCAGCTTGTCGCGCAGCTGCGCCGGGGTGATGCCCGGGTTGGTGCTCGCCAGCAGCGCGGCCACACCCGCGACGTGCGGGGACGCCATCGACGTACCGCTCATGCTGCCGTACTTGCCGCCCGGCAGGGTGCTGTAGATGCCGGTGGCGTCGCCGCCGGGGGCCGTGATGTCCACGACGTTGAGGCCGTAGTTGGAGTACGACGCCTTCGCGGTGGTGCCCATCGCCGAGACCGTGACCACGCCCGGCAGCTCGGTCGGGATGTCCAGGCAGGCGTTGGTGATGGTGCGGGTGACCGGCGTCGAGTCGTTGGGGCTCTCGGTGTCGGTCGTCTTGTTGGCCAGGTCGAGGTTGGAGTTGCCGGCCGCGGCGACCTGGAGCGAGCCCTTGCCCTCGGCGTACTCCTGGGCGCGCTTGACGCCCTCGATGATCGCGGCCTGGTCGGCGTTGTCCGGGCAGTTGAACTGCCACGGGTCGGTGTAATAGCTATTGTTCGTGACCTTGAAGCCGTGGTCGCCGGCCCACATGAAGCCGCAGACGGTGTTCTCGGCGAAGAAGAGCGAGGAGCCCGGCTCCGCGATGCGCACCGAGGAGATCTTCACGCCCGGGGCCACGCCGATGACGCCCTTGCCGTTCTTGGCGGCGGCGACCGTACCGGCCACGTGCGTGCCGTGGGTGCCGACGTCCCGCCAGGCGCCGGCGCGGGTGTCCGCCTTGCCGTACGCGCAGGAGGCGGAGTCCGCCGCGTTGAAGTTCGGCGCCAGGTCCTGGTGCTGGTCGTCCACACCGGTGTCCAGGATGCCGACCTTGACACCGGCGGAGCCCGTGGTGACGGCCCAGGCCTGGTCCGCCTTGATCTGGGTCATGTCGGCGCGGACGGGCTCGCCCGAACCGGTCGCGGACTGTGCCGGGTTGGCGGGCAGGGCCGGGTTGTAGGCGTCCGCCGGCACGTCCGACGTACGGGTCGCGCCGACCTGCTGGACCCCGCTGACGCCGCGCAGGGTGGCGGCGAAGGAGGCCGAGGAGGAGTGGGCGACGATGACGCCGATGGCGTCGTAGTACGCGAAGACCGTGCCGCTGTTGGCGGTGACGGCGGAGCGTACCGCCGAGCTGTCACCCGGGGCGGTGATCACGAGGTAGGCGCGGGTGCCGGCGGCCCAGGTCGCACTCTGGGAAGCCGGTGCCGCCGCCTGCGGCGCGGGGGCCGGGGCCGGGGCCGGGGCGCCGGGGGAGACCGGGGCGGTGCCGGCGAGCGCGGCGGGGGCCCCGAACGCCAGTGCGGCGCCGAGGGCGGCGGCCAGCACCAGGGTACGTCGAGGTCTGCTGGATATGTGGGGTATCAAGGCGTCCTCCGAAGACCCGGTGGGTCGCACCTACCGGGCCGTACGAAACGAGTGGTGGACGCAAGATGTCAGACGCATGCCCCGGTGCGGAAGTACCTTTTGCAACACGGGGGTTCGTATATCGGTGGCGGCTAACCGAGTATGGGTGAGATGTGTGGTCTGTGCCGGGTCCGGCCGGGCTGGGCACCGTGGGGGCGAGCCCGGCCCGGCCTTCCCGCGCGGGTGTTCCGGTCAGGCCGGGACACCGTCCTTGTCGGCGTGCGGCTGCACGGGCAGGGCATCCTTCCCGGTGGCCGTACCGGCCTCACCGGCGTCCTGTCCGACGGCCGGGCCGGTGTCCTTGCCGGTGCCGCCGCCCGGGGCTCCGGCCGCGCCGTAGTCGCCGCCGTGCGCGTCGTCGAGCAGGGTGCTCTCGTCGAACGGCAGCCGTCCCGCGAGGACTTCGCCGGCCCGCGCGTGGTCGAACTCCTTCGTCCACGTTCCGATGAGCACCGTCGCCACCGCGTTGCCCGCGAAGTTCGTCAGGGCCCGAGCCTCGCTCATGAAGCGGTCGATGCCGACGATCAGCCCGACCCCGTCCACCAGCTCCGGCCGGTGCGACTGGAGACCGCCGGCGAGGGTGGCGAGGCCGGCGCCGGTCACCCCGGCCGCCCCCTTCGAAGCGATGATCATGAACAGCAGGAGGGAGATCTGCTCGCCGAGGGCGAGCGGTTTGCCCATGGCCTCCGCCACGAACAGCGAGGACATCGTGAGGTAGATCGCCGTCCCGTCCAGGTTGAAGGAGTACCCGGTCGGCACCGTGATCCCGGTGACCGGGCGCGACACCCCCAGGTGCTCCATCTTCGCGATCAGCCGGGGCAGCGCGGACTCCGAGGAGGAGGTCGACAGGATGAGCAGGAACTCCCGGCCCAGGTAGCGCAGCAGCGCGAACACGCTGACCCCGGTGCACACCCGCAGCAGCGTGCCCAGGACGACGAAGACGAAGAGCAGGCAGGTCGTGTAGAAGCCGATCATGATGACGGCCAGCGACTTCAGCGCGTCGATGCCCGTGGCCCCGACCACCGCCGCGATGGCCCCGAAGGCGCCCACCGGGGCGACCCACATGATCATCGCCAGCACCCGGAACACCAGCTTCTGCACGTGCCCGATCCCGCGCAGCACCGGTTCGCCGGCGGCGCCCATGGCCTGGAGCGCGAATCCGGTCAGCAGCGCCACCAGCAGTGTCTGGAGCACCTCGCCGCCGGTGAACGCGGACACCATCGTCGTCGGGATGATCCCGAGCAGGAAGTCCGCCGTGCTCTCCGCCCCGCCCGCCTTGGCCTGCGCCTCGCCCGCGCTGCGCGCCGCCTCGGTCAGGTGCAGGCCGCTGCCGGGCTCCAGCAGGTTGCCGACCAGCAGGCCGATGGCGAGGGCCACGGTGGACATCACCATGAAGTAGCCGAGGGCGAGCCCGCCCACCGCCCCGACCTTGGCGGCCTTGCGGACCGATCCGATGCCCAGCACGATCGTGCAGAAGATCACCGGCGAGATCATCATCTTGATGAGGTTGACGAAGCCGGTGCCCAGCGGCTTGAGCTCCACGGCCACGCCGGGTGCGGCGAAGCCGACGGCGATGCCGAGCAGTACCGCGGCGATCACCGCGATGTAGAGATAGTGCGTTCTGTCGCGCCTGGCGGCCACGATGCCTCCTGGTGGTGAATGTGTCCCGGGAGGACCATCGCGCGCCGCTGTGACCCCGGTCACCCTTGCGTTCATTGAGTTCACGGCCCGGTGCACACTGAGCGTCATGTTCCGTTTGCCCCGTCCGCCGCGCAGCCTCGCCGGCCAGCTCTTCGCCATGCAGGTGCTGCTGGTCGCCGTGGTCGTCGCCGGCTGTGCCGTCTTCGCGTACGCGACCGCCCGCGGCCAGGCGGAGGAGGCCGCCCGCCGCCAGGCCGGGGCCGTGGCCCACGCGGTCGCGGACTCCCCGTCCGTACGCGAGGCCGTACGGGAGGCCGTACGCGGCACCGACCCCTCCGCCCGGCTCCAGCCCTACGCGGAGCGGGTACGGGTCGACTCCGGGGTGGACTTCGTCACGATCATGGCCCCCGACGGCCGGCGCTGGACCCACCCCGACCCGCGCCGGATCGGCGAGCCCTTCCTCGGCAACACCGCCCCCGCCCTGCGCGGCGAGTCCTTCAGCGAGACCTACACGGGAACCCTGGGCCCCTCCATCCGCGTGGTCACCCCGCTCGACGACGACGGCCGGGTCATCGGCATGGTCAGCGCCGGCATCACGGTCCGGGCGATCAGCGACCGGCTGGCCGAGCAGCTCGCCGCCCTCGCCTGGGTCGCCGCCGCGGCGCTCGCCCTCGGCGGCGTCGGCACGTACGTCGTCAACGCCCGCCTGCGCCGCCACACCCACGGGATGAACGCGGCCGAGCTGAGCCGGATGTACGACTACCACCAGGCGGCCCTGCACGGGGTCCGCGAGGGGCTGCTCATGCTCGACGGGCAGCGCAGGATCACCCTCATCAACGACGCGGGGCGCGAACTGCTCGGCCTGGGCGCCGGGATCCGCGGGGCGTCCCTCGCCGGCCTGGGGCTGCCCGCCCCGCTCACCGGGGCCCTGCTGGCGGACCGGCCGCGGGTGGACGAGGTGCACCTGACCGCCGACCGGGTGCTCGTCGTCAACAGCTCGCCCGTCGCGGGCGGCGGCCGCCGGGGCACGGTGATCACGCTGCGCGACCACACCGAGCTGCAGTCGCTGACCGGCGAGCTGGATCACGAACGCGGTTTCACCCAGGCCCTGCGCTCCCAGGCGCACGAGGCCGCCAACCGGCTGCACACGGTGGTCTCCCTGATCGAACTCGGCCGCGAGCGGGAGGCGGTGGAGTTCGCCACCGCCGAACTGGAGCTCGCGCAGGCGCTCACCGACGAGGTGATCACCGCGGTCGGCGAACCGGTCCTGGTGGCGCTGCTCCTCGGCAAGGCCGCCCAGGCGCACGAACGGGGCGTGGAACTCGTCGTCACTCCCGACAGCCGCCGGCTCGCCGCGGGCGGCGGACTGCCGCCGGCGCGTGACCTCGTCACGGTGCTGGGCAACCTGATCGACAACGCGGTCGACGCCGTCGCGGGCGTACCGGCGGCGCGGATCGCGGTGACGCTGCGTCCGGCGGGCGGCGAACTGCTGCTGCGGGTCGCGGACAACGGCCCCGGGCTCCCGGAGGGGGTGGACGTGTTCCGGCGCGGCTGGTCGGGCAAGGGGGAGGGGCGCGGCCTGGGCCTCGCGCTGGTCCGGCAGGTGGCCCACCGCTACGGCGGCGCGGTCACCGCGGCGCAGGGTCCGGGCGGGGGCGCGGAGTTCACCGTACGGCTGCCGTTCGCGGGTCCGGCGCCGGAGGCCGGGGGCGACCCGGCGGGGGAGCGCCGGGCCGCCGGTCGGTCATCGGGCCCCGCGGGGCCGGGGCCCGGGACCGCGGGGCCCGAAGGGGGCCCGGTGTGACGGGCGGGGACGTGCGGGTGCTGGTCGTGGAGGACGACCCGGTGGCCGCCGACGCGCACGCGCTCTACGTCGGCCGGGTGCCCGGGTTCACCGCCGTCGGCGCCGTGCACTCGCTCGCCGAGGCCACCCGGGTCCTGGACCGGACCCGCGTCGATCTGCTCCTGCTGGACCTGACTCTGCCCGACGGGCACGGGCTGCGCTTCGCGCGCGGACTGCGCGCCGCCGGGCACCCCGTCGACGTGATCGTCGTGACCTCCGCACGGGACCTGGCCGTGGTCCGCGAGAGCGTTTCCCTCGGCGTGGTCCAGTACGTGCTCAAACCCTTCGCCTTCCCCACGCTGCGCGAACGGCTGCTGCGCTACGCCGAGTTCCGCGCGACGGCGGGCGAGGCGGCCGGTCAGGACGACGTGGACCGGGCCATGGCGGCCCTGCGCGCGCCCCGCCCCGCCGAGCTACCCAAGGGGCTGAGCGCGCCGACCCTGGACCGGGTCGCCGCCCTGCTGCGGGCGGCGCCCGAGGGGCTGACCGCCGCGGGGGCGGCCGAGGCGGCCGGGACCTCCCGGATCACCGCCCGCCGCTACCTGGAGCACCTGGTGGACAGCGGCCGCGCGGACCGCACCCCCCGGTACGGCCAGATCGGCCGCCCCGAACTGCACTACCGCTGGCTGGCGGCCGCGGCGGGTTCGGTGTCGAACGTGTAGAACTTCCGGTGGTCCAGCATGTCGGCCGGAGTCACGTCGTTCCACGGCCGCATCGTGTCGCGCAGGTCCACGACGTTGGCGGTGCCGGCGGCGGGCAGGTAGGTGGACTGCGGGTGACGGGCCTGCCAGTCCGCCCACAGCTTGTCCACGTAGGCGTGGTGCATCCAGAAGACCGGGTCGTTCGGCGAGACGCCGGTGCCCATCTGGCCGCCGACCCACACGTGGACCCGGTTGTGCAGGTTGGCGCCGCGCCAGCCCTCCAGGTTGTTGCGGAAGCCGCTCGACGAGCTGTTCCAGGGAGCCGCGTCGTACACCGGCATGGCCAGCACGGCGTCGACCTCGGCCTTGCTCGGCAGCTGGGCGACGCCCTCGCCGAGGGCACGGCGCAGGTACGAGCGCCCGTCCACCCGCACGTTCACGTTCCACTTGCCCGTCGCGTACGCGAACGGTCCGTCGAGGACCTGTCCGTCGCGGGCGCGGCCGGTTCCGCCGAGGAAGTCGGCGGCCCAGAGGGAGGAGCGGGAGGTGCGGTCCACGGTCCAGTCCCAGTACGGGAGAGCCACCGTCGCGTCCACCGCCTGCAGCGCCGCCTCGAATTCGAGAAGAAAGCGGCGGTGCCACGGGAGGAAGGACGGGGAGCGGTGCCCCACCCGGTCGCCCGAGTCGGTGTCGCTCATGATGAAACCGTTGTGGGTGGTGACGAACCGGTCGTAGCGGCCGGTCCGCTTCAGCTCCAGCAGGGCGTTGGTGAAGGCGCGCTTCTCCTCGGGCGTGAGCGCGGCCTGGTTCTTGCGCACGGTCATGCCGCGCCTCCCATCGGTGCGAACGGGGCGAGGGTGGCGCCCTGGAGCTCGCGCACGGCGGCGCGGGCCAGCGAGGTCGGATCGGCGAAGGTCTCGTAGTGGTTGATGACGCTGATCCAGGTCCCGTCGGCGTTCCGCATCACGTGCAGTTCGCGGCCGTCTATTCGGACGGTGGGCTGGCCGGGGGAGTGGTGGCCGCCGTGGTGGCCGCCCCCGCCCGGGGTGATCTGGATGCGGCGGCCCTTGTAGACCTCGTCGACCGTGCCCGCGTCGGTGGGTGTGGACGGGGCGGGGGTGGCGCTCGCGCTCGCGCTTGTGGCGGCAGCGGCGAGGCCGAGTGCGGTGAGTACACCGGCAGAGGTTCCCAGAGCCTGCCGGCGGGTGATCGTGTTCATGGAGCGAAGAGGTATCAGTGCAGAGGGCACGCTTGGCCTGTATCCAGACATGTGTGGATACGTTGCCGGTAGAACCAATTGGATGATCTTCCTGTCCGTACCGGCTCCGGCGGCTCGGACAGGAAGATCTACGCGGGTAACACTACTCGACAGTAATTTCTGCGGCGCTCCCGGGTCTCTATGGGAGGGGTCACACCGCAGAGTCGGCCGGAAGCCATGCCGCGAACCGCCGGCGAGGCCCGCGGGCCGTGCGTCGCGAAGCCCGCCGGGACGCCGAACGGACGCGGCGGCCCGCCCCCCGGTGGCCCCGCCCGCACGACAACGCGAAGGCCCCCGGGGAAGACTTCAGGTTGATGTGGGCGTTATTACCTTATAGTCCCGATATGGCTCTTCATGAGACGAAGGACGTAGGTGGCCCCGACGCCGATTCGGACGTGTTCGCGTCCGCCCTCAGCGGCCAGATCCTCCCGAAGTACCGGATGCCCGACGACCACTCGCCCACCGAGGTCGTCTACGAACTCCTGCACAACGAGCTGCTCCTCGACGGCAACGCCGCCCAGAACCTGGCCACCTTCTGCACCACGTGGTCGGACGACGGCGTGCACCGCCTGATGAACGAGTGCCTCGACAAGAACATGATCGACAAGGACGAGTACCCGCAGACCGCCGAGATCGAGTCCCGCTGCGTCAACATCCTCGCCGACCTGTGGAACGCCCCGGCGGGCACCACCGCGGCCGGCTGCTCCACCACCGGCTCCAGCGAGGCCGCCATGCTCGGCGGCCTCGCCCTCAAATGGCGCTGGCGCGAGCGCCGCCGGGCCCAGGGCCTGCCCTCCGACCGGCCCAACCTGGTCTGCGGGCCGGTACAGATCTGCTGGGACAAGTTCGCCCGGTACTTCGACGTCGAGCTGCGCCAGGTCCCCCTGGAGGAGGGCGCCACCGGCCTGCGGCCGCACCAGCTCGCCGCGCACGTCGACGAGAACACCATCGGCGTCGTCGCGATCCTCGGCGTCACCTACACCTGCGACTACGAGCCGGTCGCCGAGCTCGCCGCCGAACTCGACCGGATCCAGGCCGAGCACGGCTGGGACGTTCCGATCCACGTCGACGGGGCCAGCGGCGGCTTCGTCGCGCCGTTCCTCCACCCCGACGTGGTGTGGGACTTCCGGCTGCCGCGCGTCGCCTCCGTGAACACCTCCGGCCACAAGTACGGGCTCGCGCCCCTCGGCGTCGGCTGGA
Source organism: Streptomyces sp. NPDC002044 (assembly GCF_040296725.1). Classification (NCBI taxonomy): domain Bacteria; kingdom Bacillati; phylum Actinomycetota; class Actinomycetes; order Kitasatosporales; family Streptomycetaceae; genus Streptomyces; species Streptomyces sp. NPDC002044. Next base: position 10,002 of record NZ_JBEOXU010000076.1, on the reverse strand, counting down.
TCGTCTGGCGCACCGCGGACCTGCTCCCCGCGGACCTCGTCTTCAATGTCGACTACCTCGGTGGCGACATGCCGACCTTCGCCCTCAACTTCTCCCGCCCCGGCGGCGAGATCATCGCCCAGTACTACCTGTTCCTGCGCCTCGGCCGGGGCGGCTACCGACGCGTCCAGCAGGCCTGCGCCGACACCGCCCAGTACCTGGCCGGCGAGGTGGCCGCGATGGGCCCCTTCACCCTCCTGTACGACGGCAAGGGCGCCCTGCCCGCCGTCTCCTACACCCTCACCGACCCGGCCGCGGCCGGGTTCAGCCTCTACGACCTCTCCGACCGGCTGCGGATGCGGGGCTGGCAGGTGCCCTCGTACCCGCTGCCGGCCGACCGCCAGGACACGGTCATCCAGCGCGTCCTCGTCCGGCACGGCGTGACCCGCGACCAGATCGCCCTCCTGGTCGAGGACCTCCGCCGGGCCGTGGAGCACCTGACGACCTCGCCGCCGCCGGTCCCGGCCGCGGCGCCGCGGTCGGGCTTCCACCACTAGGGGTCGGGCCGGTCGGCGGGCCGGTCAGCGGGCCCCGAAGTTCTGCGTCCACCAGGGACCGCCCGCACCCTGGTGGACGCCGACGCCGATGTCCTTGAAGGCGCAGTTGAGGATGTTCGCGCGGTGCCCCGAGCTGTTCATCCAGGACTCCATCACCGATTGCGCCGTCTGCTGGCCCTTGGCGATGTTCTCCCCGTACGTCGACCAGCGGTACCCGGCCGCGGTCGTCCGCTTGCCGGGGTCCGCGCCGTCGGGGCTGGTGTGCGAGAAGAAGTCCCGCTTGGCCATGTCGTCGGAATGCCCCTGGGCGGCCGCGCGCAGCTGCGCGTCCTCCTTCAGCGGACCACAGCCCGCCGTGGCCCGCTCCTTGTTGACCAGGGCGACGACCTGGCCCGCGACACCCGGCGGAGCAGGTGCGGGCGCCGGGGCCGAGGGCTTCGGAGCGGGGGCACTGGAGCGGCTCTTCTGCGGCGTCGGGCTCGCGCTCGGGCTCGGGGCGGTGGAGGGCGACGCCGACGCGGAGGCCGACGCCGAGGCGGACGGTGACGGGGACACCGAGGGCGAGGGGGAGGCCGGCGCGCTGGGGAGCGGCGTGCCGGGGTCGGTGGCCGAGAGCGCGGCCAGCGGTGCCGGGGACGTGCCGCCGCTCGCCTCGGGCTTGCCGGAGCCGGGGAGCGTGCCGAGGTACGCCAGCCCGCCGCCCGCGACACAGGCGGCGATCACGGCGCCGCCGATCACCCGGCGGCGGCTGCGGCGCCGCTTGCGCAGCGCCCCGCGGGAGGCATGGCCCCCGGCCTCGCCGGCACCCGGACCGCCCGCACCTGACCCGCCGACGCCCGGCCCGCCCGCGTCGCCCGAACGGCGCCGGGCCGCCCGTCCGGGGCCGGACACGGTGGGGTTGAGCTGGGTGGCGGCGTTCGCGAAGTCCGCCCCGGAGCCGTGGGTGAAGTCCGTTCCGGAAGCGTGGGCGAAGTCCGCCCCGGAGCCGTCGGCGAAGGCGGCGTTCGCGGGGTCGAAGCCGGCCGCTCCGGCCGTGCGCATCCCTGCGAGCAGGGCCGCCGAGACCGGCACGAGGGCCAGTCCGGCCAGCAGTCCCTCCGCCGGGACCAGGCCGCTCCACAAGCCGGAGCATCGTACGCATTCCCGGGCATGACGGGCTATTCGCTTGCGCCACAGCGCGGAGGGCGCGCCGTTCCAGCCCGCCGTCATCTGTCGGAGCCCCTCGCACGGCGGCTGCGCGTCCAAGGCCCGCTCGACCACCCGGGCCGCCTCCAGCTGGGCCTTCATCCGCTGTACCCGCACCCCCGTGTGCTGCGGGGGCAGCTCCAGCGCGGAGGCCACCTCGGCGCGGGTCAGCTCACCGGCGCACTCCAGCCACCACAGCGACAGCAACGCCCGGTCGTCCGGTTCCAGCCACCGGGTCGCGCGGGCCGTCTCCCGGCGCTGGCCCGCCAGGTTGAGGCGGGCGACGGTCAGGTCCACGAAGTCGGCCCCGGGGTCGGCGACGTCCTCGGCGGCTTCCAGACCGCTCGCGCCGAGACCGTTCTGGCGGGCCTGCCAGAACGCCCGTACACGGTTCATCGCGATCGCGACCAGCCAGGAGCGGAAGCTGTCGTCCGCACGCAGGCCGCCCAGCCCGTCGAGCGTCCGGAGCATCGTGTCCTGCACCACGTCGTCCACGTCGCAGGAGCCGTTCAGGGCCCGCCCGACGATGTTGTAGACGAGCGGCAGGTGGGTGCTGACGAGCTCGTCCTGAGCGCGGGGATCGCCCGCGCGGGCCGCTGCCACCAGCGCTGCCGTGTGCTGAGTACTCATGTGATGTTCCCTGTCCGTACCGGCGGTCGATGATGCCCGATACCTGGGAGACCGTCGAGAGGGGCCTCGATAACACTTTTCCCGAACGCGTTTCCCGAACATCTATCCCGAAGGCGTCCGGCCCGCCTCCGGGCCGTCCGGCCGCGGATAGCGCCGGGCCGACGCGTCCGACTGGGCGAGCCGCCGCAGGCAGGCCAGCATCGCATCCCCCAGGACGGTGCCGACCACCACCCGCTCCACCATCTCCTCCGGGCTCTGCCGGCGGGCCACGAACGCCAGGTCGGCCTCGGCGATCTGCTCGGACGCCGACGCGAACTCGTCCAGGAAGTCCAGGTAGTCCCCGTGACCGACCTCCAGCAGTGCTGCCAGCGCGGTGGCCAGGGACACCGCCGCGGCGTGGTCCCCGGGGACCTGCCAGCCGCGCCGGGCGATCAGTTCCCCGACCAGGGCCCGCGCCCGGTCACCCGACTCGCGCCCGGGTTCGGGCGCCGGCGCGGGGTCCACGGTCCGGGCGGCCGCGCCCAGCAGTTTGTGGACGGGCCGGTCCAGGTCCTCCACCGCCTCCACGACCTTGCCCACGGAGGCCAGCGGCAGGCCACCGACGTCGGTGAGGGCCCGGATCAAGTTCAGCCTGCGGACGTGCCGTTCGCCGTAGTGCGCCTGATTGGGGCTGCTCAACTCGCCTGCGGGCAGCAGTCCTTCCCGCAGATAGAACTTGATCGTGGGCACCGGAACGCCCGACGTACGGCTCAACTCGCCTATACGCAAAGTGAATTCTCTCTTTCGTGCGGCCCCGGGGCTTGCGTGGAAGCGGCTGGGAACGGACAGTGGTGCTATCGGACATTGGATAGTGTTGATATCCATCATGGGGGTAACGGGATGCGGAATCGCTTCACGGGCTGGCACCGGCCACTGCTCTTCCTCGCGGCGGCGATGGCCGCGCTGGCCCTGGCGTCAGGGGTGGGGCTGATCGTGGACGACCGGCGGCTGGTCGGCTCTCCGATCTGGCACAAGCCGTTCAAGTTCTCCGTCTCCTTCGCCGTCTACGCGCTCACGCTGGCATGGATGTACTCCCTGCTCTCCCGCGGCCGGCGGACCGGATGGTGGACCGGGCTGGTGATCGTGGTGGCGGCCGTCGTGGAGATGGCCGTGATCGTAGGCCAGGTGATCCGCGGGCGCCGCAGTCACTTCAACAACGAAACCCCCTTGGACGAAGCACTGTTCAGCGTGATGGGCACGACGGTGGTCGTGCTGTGGCTGGGCACGCTCGTGCTGGCGGTGGCGCTGTGGCGTCGGCCGCTCGTCGACCGGGCGGCCACCTGGGCGATCCGGCTCGGCTCGGTGATCGGACTCGTCGGGCTGGCACTCGGCTTCATGATGACCTCGCCGACCGACGCGCAGCTCGCGCAGCAGATCACCGACACGGTCGGCGCGCACAGTGTCGGCGTGCCGGACGGAGGCCCGCACCTGCCCGTCACCGGCTGGTCCGCGACCGGGGGAGACCTGCGGATCGCCCACTTCGTGGGCATGCACGCGCTCCAGCTGCTGCCCCTGCTCGCCCTGGCCCTCGCCTTCGCGGCGGGCCGTTACGGCTGGACCCTCGGCGACGCCGTGCGCGTCCGCCTCGTCCTCGTCTCGGGGGCCGGGTACGCCGCTCTGGTGGCCCTCACCGCCTGGCAGGCCCTCCGCGGCCAGGCGCTGACCTCCCCGGACGCCCTCACGCTGGGGGCGGCGGCCGCGCTGGCCGTCGCGGTGGCGGCGGGGGTGCTCCTGGTCCTGCGGACCGGCCGCGGGGCTCCGGCGGAGGCGCTCCCGGAACGGGCCCGGGCTGCGGGCCGCTGACCCCGGGCGCCGTCGTGACCGGTCCGGGCGGCCGCCCCGGGCCGGCTGCCCGGGGGTGGTGGCCCGGGGCGCTGGCCCGGGTGGGTCGACTGGGGAGGTGGCCCGGGAAGGTCGCTCGCGGGGAACTGCCGGGTTCCGCACGTTCGTTGGGGTAGTCGAACGGGCTTACGGGGAACCATAGGGCGAAACGGGACGTGTGGGGGGCGCCATGCCGGCATCGTTCTTGACCGCGCGGCTGTTACGGGAGTCGTTCTCACCGCGGGTGTCCACCTCGCGCGTGTTCGCGTCGCGCGTGTTCACGCCGCTTGGGTTCACGCCGCGCATGGTCACACCCGAGTACGGGCGCGAGCCCGCGCGCCGCGGTTCCCCCGCGCCCGCCGACGTCTGGCGGACCCCGGGCGGGCGGATCCCGCTCCTGCGGGAGGTGACGCCCGGGCGGGCCGGAGTACACCCGGCCGAGGGACCGGGCGGGCCGCCCGCGTACGTGCCGCGCGACGCCGAGGCCCTGCTGCGCGCCGCCCTCGCCGCGCCGGGCACCCGGTTCGTGCTGGTGGTGGGGGAGGCCCGGGCGGGCGCGACCCGGCTCGCGTACGAGGTGGTGCGCGCCGTCCACCCCCGGTACGCGTTCGTCCGGCCGCTGTCCCGAGCCGCGCTGCCCGAGGCGGTACGGGTCGCCGCGCGCCGGCGCCGCGCGGTGCTGTGGCTGGACGGTCTGGAGGACCACCTCGGGGCCGGAGGTCTCACGGCCGCGCACCTCGACGGGCTGCGCGGGGCGGTGGTGGTCGCCACCATGAGGGCCGAGGAGTACCGGCGCCGCCAGGCCCGGGAGGCGAGCCGGCTCACCGGCTGCGACCGGGGTGCCTGGCGGGCCGAGCACGAGCTGCTCGGCCGTGCGGCCGTCGTCCCCGTCGCCCGGTCCTGGTCACCGCGGGAGCGCCGCCGGGTGGCCGCCCTGGAGGCGGGGGAGGGCCGTGGTCCCGCCGAAGTCCTGACGGGCGGGGAGGGGCCGGTGGCCCGGTGGACCGGCGGCTGGACGCCGGGCGCGCAGCCGGCCGGCGCCGCCGTGGTCGGCGCGGCGGTGGACTGCCGGCGGGCGGGACTGCGCCGCCCGGTCGCCCGCGCGTGGCTGCGGGCGCTGTACCCGGCCTACCTCGCGGGGCGCGACGGCGGGGAAACCTTCGGGCCGGCCCTGGAGTGGGCGTGCGCGGCGGTCCACGATGCCGGCGCGGAGGGCCTGTTGGCCGGGAACGACGTCCTCGGGTACACGGCCGACGGCTGCCTGCTGGACGCGCCGGGCCTCGGGCCGGTCCCCGAGCACCTGTGGCAGGGGCTGCTGGCCCGCGCCGGGCCCGGGGACGCGTACGACCTCGGCATCGTGGCCCGTCAGGAGGGGCGGCCGGCCCGGGCGGTCCGGGCCCTCACCGCGGCCCGGCGGGGTGGGGTGGCCGAAGCGGAGCTGCCCCTCGCGCTCGCGGTCGGGGACACGGGCCGGCCGCGCCGGGCCGCCGCCGACCTGGCCGCGCTCACCCGGCGCCGCGAACTGCGGCTCGGCCCCCGCCACCCGGACACCCTGGCCGCCCGCCACCAGCTGGCCTTCTTCACCGGCGAAGCGGGCGACCCCCGCGCGGCGGCCCGGCAGCTGGCGCGCTTGCTGGCCGACGCCGTGCCCGTACTGGGGGCGGACCATCCCGGCGTACTGGCCGTGCGGCGCGGCCTGATCTGGTACCGCCCGGCGGAACCCGCCGGGGCCGGACGGGAGTGGGCCGCGCTGCTCGCGGACACGGAGGGCCGCCTTGGCCCCGACGATCCGCACACCCTGGCCGTCCGGGCCGGTCAGGCGGCGTTGGCGGCCATGACCGGGCGCACCGCCGAGGCCGTACGGGCCTGGGCGGCCCTGACCGCCGACCGCGCCCGCGTCCTCGGCACCGACCATCCGCACGTCGTGCACTCCCGGTTGGAGTGGGCGCGGGCACTGATCGCCGACGGGCGGCGGCGCGAGGCCGCGGAGCTGCTGTCGGTCGTGGCGCAGGCGGGGCGGTTCCTGGAACCGGGCCACCGCCACCTGCGGCTCGCCCGTGAACTGCGCGCCGGGCTCACAGCAGCGGCGCCAGAGCCTCCGTAGCGGAGCGCAGGGCCGGGGCGTACGCCTCGATCTCCTCGCGCGAGACCAGGAAGGTGACGGTGGTGACGCTGACCCCGCCGACCGGGCGGCCGTCCGGACGCAGGACCGCCGCGCCGATGCAGCGGATCGTGGGCTCGTTCTCCTCGTCGTCCAGCGCGAAGCCCCGGGCGCGGGCCCGCTCCAGCTGCGCGCTCAGTTCCCGGGTGGTGGTCAGCGTGCGTTCGGTGCGGGCCGGGAGTCCGGCGGCGGCGATCAGGTCCCGGACCTCCGCGTCGGGCAGGTGCGCCAGGATGCTCTTGCCGATCGCGGTCGTGTGCAGCGGCATGCGCATGCCCACCCGGGAGGCGGTGCGGAACGGCTGGTCGCTCTCCAGCTTCTGGATGTAGGTGATGGTCTCACCGCTGTGCAGGGCGAGGTGGACCGTCTGGCCGGTGGCCTGCTGGAGTTCGCCGAGGACACGTCCGATGCTGGCCGGTTCCCCGCCGGCGACCAGGGCGGAGAGCCCGCGCAGCCGCGGGCCCGCCCCGTACCGGCTCTCGGCGTCCTGGCGTACGAAGCCCTGGTCGACGAGCGAGGCCAGGATGCGGAAGGTGCTCGACTTCGGCACCGCGGCCGCCGCCATGACGTCGGCCAGCCGGTGCGGCCCGCCGGGCGCCGCCACCGCTTCCAGGATGCGCAGGGACTTCTCCAGCGCCGACCCGGCGGCGGAGGTGCGTCCGCCGCGCGGGGCGCCGTCCGCCTGCTGGTCCGTCGGGTCGTCCGTGGGGTGGTTCGTGGGGTGGTTCGCCGGGCCGTCGGTCCGGCCGTTCGTTGAGTCGTTCGTTGGGCCGTTCGTCGACACGGGAACTCCCGTCCTGTGTAGGGTCTAGACCAACTGGTTCCGGTACACGATACCTCGTTCCACTACGTGGAACGAATGGGAGGGTTCCTTGTCCTGCCACCCGTACGCGGTGATAGCCGCCCAGCGGTTGCTGCCGGTGCTGCGCAGCCCCGACGCCGACGCGGCCGTCCGGCGGGCCTCGGCCCTGCTCGCCGCAGGCTGCCGCGCGGTCGAGCTGACCACCTCCACCCCCGGCTGGGCCGATGCCGTCCGCCGTACGGTCCCCCTCTCCGACGCGCACGGCCGCCCCGCGCTCGTCGGCGTCGGCACGATCGTCACCTCCGCGCAGGCGGAGGCCGCCTTGGACGCGGGCGCCGCCTTCCTGATCTCCCCGTACCCGGCTCCCGAGGTCCGCGCGGTCGCGCTGCGCCGGTCGGCGGTCTTCATCGAGGGCGGGTTCACCCCCGGCGAGATCGCCTCGGCCGTCCGGTCCGCCGGAGCGGCCAAGGTGTTCCCGGCCCACGTGGGCGGCCCGCAGTTCATCCGCTCCCTGAAAGCGGTACTCCCCGACGCCCTGATCATCCCCACCGGCGGCATTCGCCCCGACGAGGTGCGCGACTGGCTCGACGCCGGGGCCGCCGCGGTCGGCATCGGAAGCGGGCTGCCGGCCGATCCGGGTGAACTGGCCGCCGTGTTCGCCGCACTGGCGGGCCCCTGCTGCGCCGGCTGCTCGGGGGGCGCCGTGGGCGGCGTGGGAGCCGGGGGCGGCGGGGAGGGTCCGGGCGTCGGCGGCCGTGTCCGGGAGGGGCGGGCGTGACCGGGTACGACGTGCTCGTCCTCGGCGAGGTCCTCGTCGAGATCCATGCCGACGCCGCCCTGCGCGCCGCCGCGGACGGCACTCCGGCCCGTCTCTCCTATTCCGGTGACGCGCTCAACGCGGCCGCCGCCGCAGCGGCCGCGGGGGCCCGGACCGCCCTGCTCGCGGTCATCGGCGACGACGAGCTCAGCATCCCGCTGCTGCGCCGGGCCGCCGACCTCGGCATCGACGTCTCCCACGTCCGCCGCGCCCCGCGCCCCAACGGCGCCTATCTGCTCGGCGCCGACACCGAGGGCGACCGCGAGTTCGTCTACTGGCGCACCCACAGCGCCGGTTCCACCCTCTCGCCCGCCCACGTCGACTCCTGGCGGACACTGCTGACCGGCTCGAAGGCCCTCATCACCAGCGGGATCACCGGCGCGCTCTCGCCCGGGAGCCGAGACGCGGTGCTGGCCGCCGCGCGGGCCGTGCACGGGGCCGGGGGGCACCTCTCGTACGATCCCAACTTCCGCTCCCGGCTGACCGGCCGGGCCGAGGCCCGGGAACTCCTCGCCCGGATCGCCCCGCTGACCGGACTGCTCAAGACGTCCTGCCCCGCGGACGCGCTCGCGCTCCTGGACACCGCCGACCCGCGCACCGCCGCCGCCCGCTGCCGCGCGCTCGGCGCCCGTACGGTGGCCGTCACCGCGGGCGCCGGGCGGCTGCTGCTCGACGACGGCGGGCAGGTGGCCCACCATCCGGTGCCCGTCAACCCCGCCCCCGTCGACGCGACCGGCGCGGGGGACTGCTTCACCGGAACCACCACCGCCCGGATCGCGCTCGGAGACGGCCTCGGGGACGCCGTGGCGTACGGCATGGCGGCGGCTTCCCTCTCGGTCTCCGGGCGCGGCGGAACCGGGCACGTCCCCGCGTTCACCGCCACGGCGGCGCTGGCCGCGGCCCACGCCCGGGGCCACGGCGCGGATACGGCCCGGTAGCGGGGGCGGGAGGTGGGGGCGGGCGTCGGGCTCGTGGGGCCGGCTGGGCTTGCGGGCCGGTGTGGTTCGCGGGGCCCGCGGGGCCGTTACGCCGTCGGGTCCGCCGAACCCAGGAGGGCGACCTCCTCGGGCGACAGGGCGACGGCGCCCGCCGCGAGGTTCTCCGTCAGGTGGTCCGGGTTGCCGGTGCCCGGGATCGCGAGGACGTGCGCCCCGCGGCTCAGCGTCCACGCGAGGCGCAACTGTGCCGCCGAGACGCCGTGGGCGCGGGCCACGGCGCGCACGCGCTCGCCGTCGTCCGCGATCACGCCCGCCTCCTTGCCCGCTCCGGCGATGGCGAAGAAGGGGACGAAGGCGATGCCCCGTTCCCCGCACGCGTCGAGGAAGGCGTGCTCCTCGGCCGGGGAGCCGATCCCGTACGGGTTCTGCACGCACACCACCGGCGCGATGGCCAGCGCCTCGGCGAGGTGGTCGGGCCGGGCGTTGGACAGTCCGAGGTGGCGGATGAGCCCGGCCGTCCGGAGTTCGGCGAGTGCGCCGAAGTGCTCGGCGATCGAACCGGTCGTCTCGCGGCGCTTGACGCGCAGGTTGACCACGTCCAGGTGATCGCGGCCGAGCTGGCGCAGGTTCTCCTCCACCTGTCCGCGCAGCTGCCCCGGCTCGGCCCACCACCACTCGCCGGACGGGTCGCGGCCCGGTCCGACCTTCGTGGTGATGACGAGCTCGTCGGCGTACGGGGCGAGCGCCCGGTTGATCAGCTCGTTCGCGGAGCGCAGCGGGGAGAAGTAGAACGCGGCGGTGTCGATGTGGTTCACACCGAGTTCCACTGCGCGTCGCAGCACCCCGGTCACGCGCGCGCGGTCTGAGGCGGACCCGTCGGCGAGGTGCGTGAGGCGCATCGCGCCGAAGCCGATCCGGTTGACGGTGAGGTCGCCGAGCCGCCAGGTACCCGCGGAGGACGCGGTGATCGTTTCTGTGGTCATCGGGAGACCGTACCGGCTGCTCCGGTCCGGGTCCCGCGCCCGCCCGCGCGCCCGTCCGCGCGCCCCGGACCTGCCGGGACGCGCGGACGG
>NZ_JBEOXU010000075.1:0-30386 GCF_040296725.1 Streptomyces sp. NPDC002044 | reverse complement strand
CGCCGCGTCGCGGGAGCGCCGATAGAGCACGGTGCCGGCCAGCAGCAGTCCGCCCGCGAGCGGGAGCCCGGCGGTGAGGGCGCTGCCCGCGCCGGTCGCGGCGAGCCCGGGCGTCTCAGCGGTGCCGGTCCCGGTACCCGTGCCCGTACCCGGCCCCGTTCCGGGGTGCGTGACGGGCGTGACCGAGCCCGGTCCGGGGTTGCCGGGCGTACCGGTGCCGGGGGTGCCCGTGCCCGGAGTGCCGGTGCCGGGGGTGCCCGTGCCGGGCGTGCCCGGGTTCCCGGGTCCGGGGTTCCCGGGCGTACCGGGGTTCTCCTGGCCCGGGGTGCCGGGGCCGCCGGGCGAGCCGGGGTTCTCGGAGCCCGGGTTCTCGGAGCCGGGGGTACCGGTGCCGGGGGTACCGGTGCCGGGGGTACCGGGGTTGCCCGGGTGCTCCGGGTGGTCGTCGCAGGGCTCGTCGTCCCCGCCCCCGCCCGGGTGGCCCGGGTGACCGGGGTGGCCCGGGTGATCCGGGTGATCCGGACGGTTCGGCTTGCCCGAGATGTTGGCGCAGTGGTTGCCGAAGGCCGGATTGAGGCCCCCCACCACCGTCACCGTGTTCCCGCAGGCGTTCACCGGCGCGTCCACGGGCGCCTGCAACTGGTTCCCGGACAGCAGTCCCGGTGAGTTCGCGGCCTTCCCCGAGGCCCCGGCGTCCGCGTGGGCGTAGCCCCCGCCCAAGGCGAGGACACCCCCCGCGGCCGCCATGGTGATCAGGGTCTTCCTGGTGACCTGTGCCGGTCGTCGCATCTGTACTCGTCCCCTGGTGTGTACGTATTCGGGCGCGATCCCGGCGGCCCGGCCGTACAGGTTCCCCCGCCGGCCCGCCGAAGACGGAAAAACCGGGCCCGAAAGCCCGGCGGCCCCGGAACGCTGGAATGCGTTCCGGGGCCCAGGAATTCAGACGCGTCAGGCGTTGACGCAGGTGTTGCCGAACGCCGGGTTCAGCAGGCCGATCACGGAGATCGTGTTACCGCAGACGTTCACGGGAATGTGAACCGGAACCTGGACGACGTTGCCGGACAGGACACCGGGGGACCCGATGGCCGCACCCTGGGCACCCGCGTCGGCGACAGCCAGACCCGCACCCGCGAGAACCAGGCCACCAGTGGCAGCCGCAGCGGCTACAACCTTCTTGATCATTGTTCCTCCTAGTAGGCAATGCGGTCCCAGCCGCGGACCGCACCACCTGTAACGAGGAGGGATCACCAGGGCTACGAGCGTATGAGTGCATTCACTCTTCTCAGTGGAATGCGCACACCTCTGCGAATCTCAGGCGTTGTCGATGAACCGGTCGAGCACCCGCACGCCGAACTTCAGTCCGTCGACCGGCACCCGCTCGTCCACCCCGTGGAACATCCCGGCGAAGTCCAGCTCCGGCGGCAGCTGCAGCGGCGCGAAGCCGAAGCAGCGGATGCCGAGGTCGTCGAAGGACTTCGCGTCGGTGCCGCCCGACAGCATGTACGGGACCGCCCGCGCGATGGGGTCCTCGGCCCGCAGCGCACCCTGCATGGCGTCGACGAGCCGGCCGTCGAAGTCCGTCTCCAGCGCCTTGTCCCCGTGCACGTCCTCCCGCTTCACCCGCGGGCCGAGGATCCGGTCGAGGTCGGCGAAGAACTCGTCCTCGTATCCCGGCAGGAAGCGGCCGTCCACGTGCGCCGTGGCCTGGCCGGGGATCACGTTGACCTTGTAGCCGGCGCCGAGCATCGTCGGGGCGGCCGAGTTGCGCAGCGTGGCGCCGACCATCTTGGCGATGCCGCCCAGCTTGGCGAGGGTGGCGTCCATGTTGTCGGGGTCCAGGGGGGTGCCGAGCGCGTCCGAGAGCTCGTCCAGGAACGACCGTACGGTCTTGGTCACCCGCACCGGCCACTGGTGACGGCCGAGCCGGCCGACGGCCTCGCACAGCTCCGTGATGGCGTTGTCGTTGTTGGTCATGGATCCGTGGCCGGCGGTGCCCTCCACCGTCAGGCGCATCCAGTGCATGCCCTTCTGGGCGGTCTCCACCAGGTAGAGGCGCAGGTTCTCGTTGACGGTGAAGGAGAAGCCGCCGACCTCGCCGATCGCCTCGGTGACGCCCTCGAACAGCCCCGGGTGCTTGTCGACGAGGTGCCGGGCCCCGTAGATCCCGCCGGCCTCCTCGTCCGCGAGGAAGGCCAGCACGATGTCGCGCGGGGGCTTGCGCCCGCTGCGCATGCGGTCGCGCACGACGGCCAGCGTCATCGCGTCCATGTCCTTCATGTCGACGGCGCCGCGGCCCCACAGGCAGCCGTCGGCGATCTCGCCCGCGAAGGGGTCGTAGGTCCAGTCGGCGGCGTTGGCCGGGACCACGTCGGTGTGCCCGTGGATCAGCAGGGCGGGCCGCGACGGGTCCTCGCCCTCGATCCGCGCCACCGTCGAGGCGCGCCCCTTGTGCGACTCGAAGATCTGCGGTTCCAGCCCGACCTCCGCGAGCTGCTCGGCGACCCACTCGGCCGCCTTGCGCTCGCCGGGGCCCGAGTGGTCTCCGTAGTTGCTGGTGTCGATCCGGATGAGGTCCCGGCAGAGGTCCACGACCTCGTCCTCGCCGGAAACGGTCCTGCCCGCGCTCGACTCGCTCACGCTGTTCCTCCCACTGATCAGTACCGGACTGTCTCCCATCCTCGCCCCCCGGACGGTTCTCCCCAAGGGCGATCCCCGGCCGCCGGGGGGTGTGATCGAGGACCCCGGAATGTTTGGTAATGTTTTCCACGTCGGAACGGCCCGCGAGGGACGCGAGACAGACACCTTGTCCGGGTGGCGGAATGGCAGACGCGCTAGCTTGAGGTGCTAGTGCCCTTTATCGGGCGTGGGGGTTCAAGTCCCCCCTCGGACACTTACGGCAAAGGCCGGTCGGACTCTTCCGACCGGCCTTCTGCGTACCCGGTTCTCTTCGCACGCCGCACAGCGGGGGCGGCGGACACCGGCGTCAGAGGGCGTGCCACCGGGCGGCGTGGTCCCCCTTCCGCAACGAGTCCATGCGGACGGCGAACTCCTTGGCGGCGGCGGGTGAATGCGGGACGTTCTGCATCAGCCAGGTCGTCATGCCGAGCTCGCGCACGGTGCGCAGGAGGCGATAGCCGGGCTGCTCTGTGACGTCCGCCCCGTACACCGCGCAGAATGCCTTGTGGTCGGCAGGCGCGAGACCGAACCGGTCTGTGGCCGTGGCCGTGGGCAGCAGGTCCCAGGCGCGCGGACCGCGCGCCACGGTCTCGTAGTCGATGAGCAGGACGCGATCGTCGCGGCGCAGGAGATTGCCCCGGTGGGCGTCACCGTGCACGAGCCCGCCGGCGGGGTCCGAGGCGACGAGATCCCTGAAGGCCGCTTCGCTGCCCTCACAGGCGGCTGCGAGAAAGGCCCGGTCCTTCTCGGAGATCGCCCCGTCGGCGCTGTCCGCCGCGCCGCGCAGGCGGTCCCTCATGAGGGGGAAGGGGTTGAGCGGCGGAATCGGGAAGCCGGGATCGGGCAGGGCGTGCAGGGCGCGCAGGAGCGCGGCAAGGTCGATGAGGGACGGCTCGCCCGGCGAGGGGGGCACGTACTCCCAGAAGGTGACCAGTCGCCCCTCGGCGGACACGGGCTGCCGGAAGTCGTCGCGGGGCGGCAGGCCGGGGAATCCCTGCGCTACGAGCCATCGCGCTGTGGCCAGTTCCTTCTCGACCTTGTCCGTGAGGCCGTCGGACCGGGCTACGCGGTACACGAGCCCTTGTACCCGGCTCGCGAAGAGCGCGTTCTCCCCGAGTCTCAGGAGTTCGAGATCGTGCGGTGGTGGTGCGCCCGCGAGGCGGACGGCCTCGCGCACCGCGCGAGCGGCCGAGACATCGGTGAACGGGGTCTGGTCCGGGGGAAGTTGAGATCGGCTCATGGCCGGATCAGCTTCACCAGCGCGGGAAGGAGCGTCAAGGGGGATCCCGAGTGTGGCCGGCTCCACGGCCGCCCCGCCCGGGGTCCCGACGCGGGCCCCCGGGCGAGTGGGTGGTCAGGGGCGGGTGGCGGCGATCTCCGCCACGCGGCGGCGGACCAGGTACCAGCCGCCCACCAGGGCCGCGGCGATGAGCGGGACGCACAGGACCGTGGTGCGGCCCACGCCGCCGTCGGACCACATCAGGACCAGGACCGTGACGAGGAAGACCAGGGTCACGATCTGGGTGTACGGGGCCCAGGGCAGCCGGTAGGCGGGGCGTTCCAGGAGGCCCTGGCGGGCGCGGTGCCAGAAGTGGAGCGAGCAGAGCATGACCATCGCCCAGGTGCCCAGGATGCCGAGCGAGGCGAAGTTCAGGACGATCTCGAAGGCGTCGGATGGCATGAAGTAGTTGAGGCCGACGCCCGCGATGCCGAAGGCGGCGGTGAAGAGGACCCCGCCGTAGGGGACCTTGCCCTTGTTCATGACGCCGGTGAACTTGGGGGCGGAGCCGGACATGGCCATCGAGCGCAGGATGCGGCCCGTGGAGTAGAGGCCGGAGTTCAGGCTGGAGAGGGCCGCGGTCAGGACGACCAGGTTCATGATGCCCGCGGCGCCGGGGATGCCCAGCTTGTCGAAGACGGTGACGAAGGGGCTCTGGTCGGAGGAGTACGCGGTATAGGGGAGCAGCAGCGCGAGCAGGACGACCGAGCCGACGTAGAAGATGCCGACGCGCCACATGATCGAGTTGATCGCCTTCGGCATGATCTTCTCGGGGTTCTCGGTCTCGCCGGCGGCGACGCCGCACAGCTCGACGGAGGCATACGCGAAGACCACGCCCTGGATCACCAGGAGCATCGGGAGCATGCCGACGGGGAAGAGCCCGCCGCTGTCGGTGATGGTGGACAGGCCCGGGGTGTGGCCGTCGATGGGGTGGCCGGTGGCGACGAGGTAGATGCCGACGAGCAGGAAGACCGTCAGCGCGGCGACCTTGACCAGGGAGAACCAGAACTCCATCTCGCCGAAGTACTTCACCGAGATCAGGTTCGCGGTGAGGACGATGGCGAGGGCGATGAAGGCGAGGACCCATTGGGGGACGTCGGTGAACAGTGACCAGAAGTGGGCGTAGGTGGCGGCGGCCGTGATGTCGGCGACGGTGGTCGTGGACCAGTTCAGGAAGTACAGCCAGCCGGCCGTGTAGGCGCCCTTCTCCCCCATGAACTCGCGGGCGTAGGAGACGAAGGCTCCGGAGGAGGGGCGGTAGAGCACGAGCTCGCCGAGGGCGCGGACGACGAAGAAGGCGAAGACGCCGCACACGGCGTAGGCGATGGCGAGGGAGGGGCCGGCTCCGGCGAGGCGGCCGCCGGCGCCGAGGAACAGCCCGGTGCCGATCGCCCCGCCGATCGCGATCATGTTGATGTGGCGGGACTTGAGGTCCTTGCTGTAGCCCTCGTCGCCGGCATCGACGTGGCGGGCGGGTGCCGCCGGGGCCGACGGCGGGGCGGGTGCGTCGGCCAGGGTGCGGTCACTCAGGTCACTCATGTACGGCTTCGCCTTCGTGGGTGGGACAGGCAGGGCCGGGCAGCCGCGCGGGGCGGTGGGTGATGTCCCCTGTGCGGTGGTCCGGCCGTTTTGATCGCCCCAGGAGACCATGGGCTTCCGCTCCCCGCCAAAAGCGCCCCCATACGCACCGAAGCCCCCGACGACCTTGGAATGGGGTGTCAGGGGCTTCGGTGGAGCTGGAAAGAGAGGCTAGTCGTCGGTGTTGGCCTCGGCCGCCTGGTCGAGGCGGAAAGCCTCGTTGCCCAGGCCGATGCGGGCGTGCACCTCGGGGCGGCGGCTGCGCAGCAGCGCCCCGTACAGCAGGCCGATCACGACGGCGGCGCCGATGATGCCGGGCAGGGCCCAGTTGAGGGCGGAGCCCTTCTCGGCGCCGACGAGGACGCCGAAGTCCTTGACGGTGTAGACGGCGATGCCGAGGAGCGCGAGGCCGGCGGCGCCGGCCGCGACGAGGCGCCAGACCTGGGCGCCGGCGGTGCCGCGGCGGACGAAGAAGGCGATGACGGCGAAGGAGGCGGCGGCCATCAGGAGGGTGATGCCGAGGGCGCCGACGCTGCCCATCCAGGTGAAGAGGTGCAGCACGGGGGCGGTCGGGTCGCCGGCGGGCAGGTCGTCGGTGACGGCGAAGGCGATCACGACGACGGTGGCGATGCCGGTCTGGAGCAGGGAGCCGGTGCCGGGGGCTCCGGTGCCGGGGTTGGTGCGGCCGAAGGAGGCCGGGAGGAGTCCCTCGCGGCCCATGGCGAAGGCGTAGCGGGCGACCACGTTGTGGAAGCTGAGCACGGCCGCGAACATCCCGGTGACGAAGAGGATGTGCAGGATGTCGGTGAAGGTGCCGCCGAGGCGCTCCTGCGTGAGCTGGAAGAGCAGGCCGGGGCCGGCTTCGGCGGAGGTCTTGACGACCGCCGAGGGGCCGGTGGCGACGGTCAGGGCCCAGGCGCTGAAGGCGAAGAAGAGGGCGACGAAGCCGACGGCGAGGAACATCACCCGGGAGACGACGATGTGCGGCTTGCTGGTCTCCTCGGCGTACACCGGGGACTGCTCGAAGCCGACGAAGGCGGCGATGCAGAAGCACAGGGCGGTGCCGAGGCCGGCGCCGGTGAGGGTCTCGGGGTTGAAGGCGTGCAGCGAGAGGCCCTCGGGGCCGGGCTTGCCGAGGGCGGCGACGTCGAAGATGACGACGAGGACGCACTCGATGAGGAGCAGGACGCCGAGGACCTTGGCGTTGAGGTCGATCTTCAGCCAGCCGAGGGCGGCGACGGCGGCGACGGCGAGCAGGGCCGGGATCCACCAGGCCAGTTCGATGTCCAGGTAGGTGGCGAAGAGGCCCGAGATCTCGAAGCCGAGGATGCCGTAGACGCCGACCTGCATGGCGCTGTACGCGACGAGGGCGACGAGCGAGGCGCCCGCGCCGGCGGTGGGGCCGAGGCCGCGGGCGATGTACGCGTAGAACGCCCCGGCGTTGTGGACGTGCCGGCTCATCTCGGCGTAGCCGATGCTGAAGAGCGCGAGGACGATGCCGAGGATGACGAAGAGCAGCGGCTGGCCGACGACGCCCATCACGCCGAAGGTCGTGGGCATGACGCCGGCGACGACCATCAGGGGCGCGCTGGCGGCGAGCACGGACAGCAGCAGTCCGGCGGTGCCCAGGCGGTCCGCGCGCAGGGCGCGGTCCTGGCCCTTGTACGTGCGTATCTCGGGCGGGTTGGGGAGCGTGGTGGATCTGCCCGTCGGCATGGCGGCGTCCTTTCGGGAGTACGGGGGGGGTTCCGGGGAGGGTCAGGCGGCGCCGAGTGCGGCGCTGCGCGCGGCGAGGAACGCCTTGTGCGGGTCGAGGTCCGGATAGGACCAGGGGGCGCTGGTCGCGTGGCTGCCGATCCGGTGGAAGAGGGCGGCGGCCTCGGCGGGGCGGCCCTCGCAGAGCTTCGCGTGCGCCAGGAAGTTGAGGTCGACCCGGTTGCGCGGGTGGTCCTCGCGCTCCCACTCCAGCCACCAGTCGAAGGCGGAGCGCAGCACCTGGCGGGCTCGGCGGCCGGACCAGTGGTCGGCGGCGTGCTCGGGTCCGTGGCCGTGGAGGGCGGCGAGCACGCGGTAGCGCTCGGCGTGCGCGATGACGGGGAGCACGGCGAGCGGGGAGTCGGCCGGGGACTCCTCGGCGGCCCAGGCCGCGAAGTCGTACACCTCGTGGAGCGGGTCCTGGCCGGTGGCGCAGACGCGCTCGGCGAGGCGGGCGACCATCAGGTGGTGGGCGTGGTGGTGCTCGCGGTGGCGGGCCCGGACCTGGTCGAAGTGGCGGCTGAACTCCTCCTCGGTGCCGAAGGCGCGCGAGAGCAGGAGCAGGCCCAGCCAGGGCGTGGGGTCCACGGGCTGGAGGGCGGCGGCGCGGCGGCACGCCTCCTCGGCGGCGGCCGGCGATCCCTTGCCGCGCAGGGCGGCGAAGACGGCGGCGCAGGCCAGGAGGGTGGAGGCGTCGGCGCTGCCCGGTTCGGCGAGCAGCCATTCGCGGGCCCAGGCGCCGGCCGCCGGGGTTTCGGCGAGGACGACGACGCGGTGGCCGCGGCGGTCCCAGTCGTCGCCGGTGCCGACGAGGAGGGCGCGGGCCTTGGCCCAGCGGCCCTGGCTGAACTGCGTGCGCACGTCGACGAGTTCGGTGTCGCACAGGGCCGGGTCGAAGAGCT
This sequence comes from Streptomyces sp. NPDC002044, assembly GCF_040296725.1. Lineage (NCBI taxonomy): Bacteria > Bacillati > Actinomycetota > Actinomycetes > Kitasatosporales > Streptomycetaceae > Streptomyces > Streptomyces sp. NPDC002044. The sequence continues at coordinate 22,196 of NZ_JBEOXU010000075.1, read as the reverse complement.
GGGCGTCACGCTTGCGGGCGCGGCCGAGGGGCGGCGGAGGCGGGGACATCCGCGGTTTCCCTCCAGGACGCGGGCGGACGGGACGTGCGTTGGCCGAATCGCGTGCATGGTGCACGCGAGTGACGCGGTCGGACGGCCGGGGTTTCGTACCGGTGAGCTAACCGGTGATCACCGACAGCAAAGCGGTACGCACAGCTCCGAGTCAAGGTCCAGTCCACTGCGTGGCGGGTTTCAACTGCATCGCAGGTGATGAGAGTTGGGGCGCTCGCGCCGGTTCGGCGAGGTGGGCGGCCCTGCCGTAAGGTCGGATCATGACCTCGTACGACGATCTTCCCCCATACTCGCTGGGCTTTCCCGGACCGCTGCGCGACCAGTTGGTGGCGGCCGTGCTGAGCGGCGCGAAGACGTCGACCACCGGGCTGCTGCCCGAGTACGAGGCGGTGGGCGAGCCGCTGCCCGAGGCCGGGCAACGGGCGGCGCTGGTGGATTCCGACGAGCGGCCGGTGGCCGTCGTGGAGGTGACCGGAGTCCGGGTGGTGCGGCTGGCCGACGTGGACCTGCGGCACGCACTGGACGAGGGCGAGGGTTACGGATCGGTGGCCGAATGGCGCGCGGCGCACGAGTCGTTCTGGCACAGCGCTCCCCTGCGGGAGGCCCTCGGGGATCCGGCGTACACGGTCGACGACGACACGCGGGTGGTGGCGGAACGGTTCCGGGTCGTGGAGCGGCTGGCTTGAAAGCCACCCCGCTCGGGTCCGCCGGACGGAACGGCTCCGCCCGGCGGACCGGTGTGGCCGAAATCAGCTGACCGCCTGGGCGGCCGCACGGCCCGCCGCCCGGCCCGAGAAGATGCAGCCGCCGAGGAAGGTGCCCTCCAGGGCCCGGTAGCCGTGCACGCCGCCGCCGCCGAATCCGGCCGCCTCGCCCGCCGCGTAGACGCCGGGCAGCGGCTCGCCCTGCGGCGTGAGGACCCGCGAGGAGAGGTCGGTCTCCAGGCCGCCGAGCGACTTGCGGGTCAGGATCGAGAGCCGGACGGCGATCAGCGGGCCGGCCGCGGGGTCCAGGATCCGGTGCGGGGCCGCCGTACGGATCAGTTTGTCGCCGAGGTACTTGCGGGCTCCGTGGATCGCCATCACCTGGAGGTCCTTGGTGAAGGGGTTCGCGATCTCCCGGTCCCGCGCCACGATCTGGTCGCGGACGGTCGCCTCGTCGAGCAGGTCCTCCTTGGTGACCGCGTTCATCCCGCGGACCAGCGCGGACAGGTCCCGCTCGACGACGAAGTCGGCGCCGTTGTCCATGAACGCCTTGACCGGCCCCGGTACGGCCTGGCGCGCCCGGTCGATGACCTGGCGGACGGACTTGCCGGTGAGGTCGGGGTTCTGCTCGGAGCCGGAGAGCCCGAACTCCTTGCCGATGACGCGCTGGTTCAGCACGAACCAGGTGTGGTCGTGGCCGGTCTTCATGATGTGGTCGAGGGTGCCGAGGGTGTCGAAGCCCGGGAAGAGCGGTACGGGCAGCCGGCGGCCGGTGGCGTCCAGCCACAGCGAGGACGGGCCGGGCAGGATGCGGATGCCGTGCCGGGACCAGATCGGGTCCCAGTTCTCGATGCCCTCGGTGTAGTGCCACATCCGGTCCTTGTTGATGTGGCTGGCGCCCGCCGCCTCCGTGATGCCGAGCATCAGGCCGTCCACGTGCGCCGGGACGCCGGAGAGCATCCGGCGCGGCGGGGTGCCCAGGCGGGCGGGCCACTGGGCGCGGACCAGGTCGTGGTTGCCGCCGATGCCGCCGCTGGTCACGATCACGGCCTGGGCCCGCAGCGAGAAGGCACCCGCGGCCTCGCGGCCGCTCGCGGTGCCCCGTACGGCGCCGGAGGGCTCCAGGACCTCGCCGGTGACGGTGTCCACGGAGCCCGCGGTACGGGAGAGGCCCGTGACGCGGTGGCGGAACCTCAGCTGGACCAGGCCGCGGGCGACCCCGGCCCGGACCCGGCGCTCGAAGGGCTCGACCAGGCCGGGTCCGGTGCCCCAGGTGATGTGGAAGCGGGGAACGGAGTTGCCGTGGCCGTTGGCGTCGTAGCCGCCGCGCTCGGCCCAGCCGACGACGGGGAAGAAGCGCACGCCCTGCCGGTGCAGCCAGGAGCGCTTCTCACCGGCCGCGAAGTCGATGTACGCCTCGGCCCAGCGGCGCGGCCAGGCGTCCTCCGCGCGGTCGAACCCGGCGGTGCCCATCCAGTCCTGGAGGGCGAGGTCCCGGGTGTCCTTGATCCGCATGCGGCGCTGCTCGGGCGAGTCCACGAAGAACAGGCCGCCGAAGGACCAGTGCGCCTGGCCGCCGATCGACTGCTCCGGTTCCTGGTCGAGCAGGATCACCTTGCGGCCGGCGTCGACGAGCTCGGCGGTGGCCGCCAGGCCCGCGAGCCCGGCCCCGATCACGATCACGTCTGCGTCGTACGTCATGCGAAACCCGTCCTCCGTCGGTGGTGGGGCGATCCTTGGCTACGGACCGGTAACCCGTCAACAGGGGTGATTGGATGAACCGCGTGAGTGCCGCTGATGAAGTGCTGGACGTGGTGGACCGGGACGACCGGGTGACGGGGCGCGCCCCGCGCGGCGAGGTGTACGCCCGCGGGCTGATCCACCGCTGCGTGTTCGTGCGGGCCCGGGACGCGGCGGGGCGGGTCTTCGTGCACCGCCGGACGGCGTCGAAGCTGGTCTTCCCCGCGCACTACGACATGTTCGTGGGCGGGGTGGTCGGCGCCGGCGAGGACTACCCGCGGGCCGCGCTGCGGGAGGCGGAGGAGGAGCTCGGGGTGCGCGGACTGCCGCAGCCCGTACCGCTGTTCAAGTTCCTGTACGAGGGGCCGGGCGGGTCCTGGTGGTCGTACGTGCACGAGGTGCGGTGCGAGCCGCCGGTCGACCCGCAGGTCTCGGAGGTGGACTGGCACACCTGGCTGCCGGAGGCGGAGCTGGAGCGGCGGGTGGCGGAGGGCGACTGGCCCTGGGTGCCGGACGGGCTGGAGGCGTACCGGCGGCTGCGGGGGTTCCGGGGGCCCGGCCAGTAGATTGACCGGGTGATCGACTTCGTCAAGGGCGTCCGCCTCTGGTTCGCGCCCGCGCGGCTGAAGGACGAGGGCGAGACCCCCGACTACCGCTTCTCGCTGGCCAACGAGCGGACCTTCCTCGCCTGGATCCGGACCGCCCTGGCGCTGGTGGGCGGCGGGTTCGCGGTGGACCAGTTCCTGCCGGACCTGCGGTGGGGGGTACGGGTCGGGGTGGCGCTGGCGCTGCTCGCGGTCGGCGCGGCCTGCGCGGTGCGGGCGGTGAACCACTGGATGCGCTGCGAGCGGGCGATGCGGCGGGGCGAGGACCTGCCGCTGTCGCGGTTCCCGGTGGTGCTGACCGCGGGCGTGGCCCTGGTCGCCGTGACGATGATGGCGGTCGTGCTGCTGGGCTGGACGAAGGGGCGGTGACCGCCCCCGAGGCGGCCCGCGACGCCGGGCTCCAGCCGGAGCGGACCCGGCTCGCGTGGCGGCGTACGACGCTGGCCTGCTCGGTCGCGGCGGTACTGGGACTGCGGCAGGCGCTGCGCGGGCCCGCCGCCGCGGCGGACGCGGCCGGGGCGGCGGTGATCGTGCTGCTCTGGGTGGCGTTCCTGTGGGTGGCGCACCTGCGGATGCGGGAGCTGGCGGCGGCCCGGCCCCGGGGGCTGGCGTCCGGGACGGCGCTGGCGGCGGTCGCGTGCACGGTGGCGCTGGCGGTGTTCGCGATGGCGCTGCTGGTCCTGCCGGCGGTGATCGGCTGATCCGTCCGCCCGCCCGTCCGCCCGTCCGTCCGTCCGTCCGTCCGTCCGATGATCGGGATTCGCCGCGCCATCGGTCGATAACGGGCGATTCGAGGCGATTCCCACTAGCCTCGGCGCCATGACGACCCTGCACCACGAGCACCCGGCCCACGAGCACACCCACGGCTCCGACTGCGGCCACCGCGCGGTCCCGCACGAGGACCACGTCGACTACGCGCACGACGGCCACCGGCACCGGGAGCACTCCGGCCACTGGGACGAGTGCGATCCGGCCGGACACACCGCCCATGAGGGCCACGCGCACGCACACGGAGCGGACTGCGGCCACGAGGCGGTCCCGCACGGGGACCACGTCGACTACGCGCACGACGGCCACCGGCACGCCGAGCACGACGGGCACTACGACGACCACTGACCCGGACCGCACGGCTTCCCGGCTGGGGAGCCGGCCGGGAGAGCCGCCCGGAAACGGGCCGGGAAAGCACCCTCCCCCGGGGGCGCGATGCCTGGCAGGATGCTGACCTCCTGTCAGAGCGATCCGGGGAGAGCACGGATGACCGTCGCGGAGCCGTACCTCGTCCAGCCCGCGGCCGGGGTCTACGCCTACGTCCAGCCGGACGGGGGCTGGTGCCTGAACAACGCCGGCTTCGTGACCGACGGCGGGCGGACCCTGCTCGTCGACACCGCCGCCACCGAGCGCCGGGCCCGCGCCCTGCGCGACGCGGTGACGGCCGCCGGGGCGCCCCTCCCGCGCACGGTGGTGAACACCCACCACCACGGCGACCACACCTACGGCAACGGCGTGTTCGCCCCCGAGGCACTCATCCTGGGACACGACAACGCGCGGGCCGAACAGCTCGCCGCCGGGCACCAGCTGGAGACGATCTGGCCCGCCACGGACTTCGGCGCGATAGAGATCACCGCCCCCGACCTCACCTACAGCGACCGGATGACCCTGCACGTCGGCGACACGGAGGTACGGGTCCTGCACCCCGGCGTCGCCCACACCACCGGGGACTCCGTGGTGTGGCTGCCGCACCGGCGGATCGTGTTCACGGGCGACCTGGTCTTCGCCGGAGGGACCCCGTTCCTCGCGATGGGCTCCCTGGCCGGGTCGCTGCGCGCCATGGAGCTGCTGCGCTCGCTGGACGCGGAGACCGTCGTACCGGGCCACGGGCCGCTCACCGACCCGTCGGCGTACGAGGCCACGGAACGCTACCTGCGGTACGTGGCCGGGCTGGCCCGGGAGGGCCGGGCGGCGGGCCTGACCCCACTGGAGACGGCGCGGGGCGCCGACCTCGGGGAGTTCGCGGCCTGGCGGGAGAGCGAGCGGCTGGCGGCGAACCTGCACCGGGCCTACGCGGAACTGGCCGGGGAGCCCGAGGGCGTCCCGTTGGACGTGCCGGCGGTGCTGCGGGACATGACGGCGCTGAACGGCGGGACGCCGATCCTGTGCCACGCGTGACGGGGCCGCGGGGCAGCCGGGGGGTGGCGCGACGCGGGGTGGGCGGCACGGGGGGTGCGGGCGGCGCGGTGCGGTGCGGGGTGGGGTGGGGTGGGGTGGGGTGGGACAGCGCGGGACGAAAGGTGCTCTTTCGGCTCACCCTCTGGACGGCATACCGACTGGTCGGCATGATGGCATCGTTCCGTCCGGCACCATCCTCGACTCCGTACGGAGGCTCGCGCCATGTCCTCAGCCTCAGCCGATCCAAGGGGCCTCGATCTGGAGCGGCTGCGCGGCCATCTCTCCGCCGCGCGGCCGGGACTCGTCGCCGGGCCGCTGCGCGGCCGGCTCATCGAAGGCGGCCGGTCGAACCTCACGTACGAGATCACCGACGGCACCGTCCGCTGGGTGGTGCGCCGGCCCCCGCTGGGGCACGTCCTGGCCACCGCGCACGACATGCGGCGCGAGCACCGGGTCATCGCCGCGCTGCACGGGACGGCCGTGCCGGTGCCGGGGACGGTGCTGCTGTGCGAGGACGAGTCCGTGCTCGGGGCGCCGTTCTACGTCATGGAGTACGTGGACGGCGTGCCGTACCGGACGGCCGGCGAGCTGGCCGCCCTCGGCCCCGAGCGGACCCGGCGGGCGGTGCTCGCACTGGTCGACACCCTGGTCGACCTGCACGCGGTGGACCCGCAGGCGGTGGGGCTCGGCGACTTCGGGCGCCCCGAGGGCTTCCTCGACCGGCAGGTACGCCGGTGGGGAAAGCAACTGGCGGCCTCGCGCGGCCGGGAGCTCGCCGGGATCGACGAGCTGCACGGCGCGCTCGGCCGGGCCCTGCCCGACTCCCCCGCTCCGACGGTGGTGCATGGGGACTTCCGCCTCGACAACGTGCTGATCGGCGGCCCGGACGACAGGATCCGGGCCGTGCTGGACTGGGAGATGTCGACGCTGGGCGATCCGCTGACCGACCTGGGGCTGCTGGTGATGTACAGCTCCGACCTGGGCCTGACCGAGTCCCCGGTCAGCACGACGAGCGGCGCGCCGGGTCACCCGCGGCCCGCCGAACTGATCGAGCGGTACGCCGCCCGCTCCGGCCGCGACACCGGGTCGATCGCCTGGTACACGGCCTTCGCCTGGTTCAAGCTCGCGGTGATCCTCGAAGGCATCCACTACCGCTACACGCTGGGGCAGACCGTCGGCGCCGGCTTCGACCGGATCGGCGAGCTGGTCCCGGTCTTCATCGAGCACGGACTGACCACGCTGCAGGACCTCCGGAAAGGCTGAGGCACTCATCCCATGGACTTCGCATTCGACGCCCGGACCGAGGAACTCCGCGAGCGGCTCCTCGCGTTCATGGAGGAGTACGTCTACCCGGCGGAGCCCGTCGCCGCCGAGCAGCGCGCGCGGCTGGCCTCGCCCTGGGACACCCCGGCCGTCTTCGGTGAACTGAAGGCCGAGGCGCGCCGCCAGGGCCTGTGGAACCTCTTCCTGCCCGACGGCGAGTACGGCGCCGGGCTGACGAACCTCCAGTACGCCCCGCTCGCCGAGATCACCGGCCGCAGCCCGCACCTGGCTCCGACGGCGACCAACTGCGCGGCCCCGGACACGGGGAACATGGAGCTGCTCTCCCAGTTCGGGAACGAGGAGCAGAAGAAGCAGTGGCTGGAGCCCCTGCTGGCCGGGGAGATCCGGTCCGCGTTCGCGATGACAGAGCCCGACGTGGCGTCCTCGGACGCGACCAACGTCGAGACCCGGATCGAGCGCTCGGGCGACGCGTACGTGGTCACGGGGCGCAAGTGGTTCATCTCCGGGGCGATGAACCCGGACTGCGCGGTCTTCATCGTGATGGGCAAGACGGACCCGGCCGGGGCCGATCCGCGGCGCCAGCAGTCGATGATCCTGGTCCCGCGCGACACCCAGGGCGTCGAGGTCCGCCGGGCCATGACGGTGTACGGGTACGAGGACCACGACCACGGCGGTCACGCCGAGGTGGTCTTCGACGGTGCGCGGGTCCCGGCGGCCAACCTGATCGGCGAGGAGGGCACCGGCTTCGCCATCGCGCAGGCGCGGCTCGGCCCGGGCCGCATCCACCACTGCATGCGGCTCATCGGCATGGCGGAGCGGGCCATCGAGCTGATGTGTCGGCGGGCGCTGGAGCGTACGGCCTTCGGCAAGCCGCTGGCGGCGCAGGGGGTCGTGCAGAACTGGATCGCGGACGCGCGGGTGTCGGTGGAGCAGCTGCGGCTGCTGGTGCTCAAGACGGCCTGGCTGATGGACACGGCCGGCAACCGGGGCGCGCACACCGAGATCCAGGCGATCAAGATCGCGACGCCGCGGGCGGTGGTGGCCATCCTGGACCAGGCGGTGCAGTTGCACGGCGCGGGCGGGGTGAGCCAGGACTTCCCGCTGGCCGAGCTGTGGGCGGCGGCGCGGACGCTGCGGCTGGCGGACGGCCCGGACGAGGTGCATCAGCGGTCGCTGGCCCGGCGGGAGCTGAAGCGCTACCAGTAGCCTCCGGCGGGCGGTCGGGCGGTCGGCGGCGGAGCGGGGCCCGGGCTCCGGACAAGGGCCCTTGCCCGGGCTCCGGCCAGGGGCAGGGGGCGGGCTCCGGGCTCTGGCCGGGGCGGGCTCGCGTTGGGGGGTCCCGGCCGCGGGCCGGGATCGGGGCTTCGGTCCCGTGCGGGGGACTTCTGGTGGTCCAGACCAGTCATGAAGTCCGATATATTCGGATTCTCCCCCACTGAAAGTGCCCCCAGCCATGCCCAGCTCCACTCTGGCCCCCGCTCCGCGGGCCACCCGCCCCGAGGCCGCACCCGCCGCCGCATCGCGGGCGCCGGCCAACCCCGGGCCGCTCGGTCTGGCCGCGTTCGCCCTGACCACCTTCGTGCTCAGCCTGTTCAACTCGGGCCTGGTGTCGAACGCCGCCCTCAGCGCGGTCGTCCTGCCGCTCGCCCTCTTCTACGGCGGCCTGGCTCAGTTCGTCGCCGGCGTGCTGGAGTTCCGGCGCGGGAACACCTTCGGGACCACGGCCTTCGTCTCGTACGGCGCGTTCTGGATGTCCTTCGCGGGCTACGTGAAGTTCGTCGTCCCGACCCTGCCCGCCGGCCAGGCGCACATCGCCACCGGCTGGTTCCTCATCGCGTGGTTCGTCTTCACCGCGTACATGTCGGTCGCCGCCCTCAAGCTCGACCTCGCGCACCGGGCGCTGTTCGTCGTCCTCGCGCTGACCTTCCTCTTCCTGGCGCTGGGCGACCTGACCCAGGTCACCGCGCTCGGGCACGCCGGCGGCTGGCTCGGCCTGCTGTGCGCGGGCATCGCCTGGTACATCTCCTTCGCCGTCGTGACCGAGGAGACCTGGGGCCGCAAGGTCCTCCCCCTGGGCTGAAGGACCCGTCCCCGGGCTGAAGGCCCTCCCCGGGCCGACCGGCGTACGGCGGCCTCAGCCGGGGCCGGCCGCGCCGCCGCCCGCGGCCGCGTCGATCACCTCGTCCAGCACCTCGCGGGAGCGCTCCAGTTCGCCGATCATCCGCTCGATCCGGTCCCGTTCGGTGGCCAGTTCAGCCACCAGTGCCGGGGTGGCGCGCAGCGAGGGGCCGCCGTCCTCGTCGCGCATGCAGGGCAGGATCCGTGCGATCTTCACGCTGTGCAGGCCGGCCGCGTAGAGCTCCTGGATGCGGATGACCCGGTCGACGGCCCGCTCGGGGAAGTCGCGGTGGCCGCCGGGCGTCCGGTCGGACACCAGCAGGCCCTGTTCCTCGTAGTAGCGCAGCGAGCGCTCGCTGACGCCGGTGCGTGCCGCCAGTTCACCGATCCGCATGCCCACCCCAGATCTTGAACCTCACATCAGTGTCAGGTTCTACGGTACCGGCATGACGCAGACACAGCAGGCGACCTCCGCATCCCGGCTCTTCGAGCCCGCCCGCCTCGGCGCTCTGGAGCTGCCCAGCCGCCTGGTCATGGCGCCGCTGACGCGCAACCGCGCCCGGGCCGACGGGGTCCCGGGCGGGCTCATGGCCGCGTACTACGCCCAGCGCGCCTCGGCCGGCCTGATCATCGCCGAGGGCACGACGCCGAACGCCGTCGGCCAGACCTACCCGCACATCCCCGGGATCCACACACCCGCGCAGGTCGCCGGCTGGCGGCGGGTCACCGACGCCGTGCACGCGGCCGGCGGGCGGATGTTCCTCCAGCTCCAGCACGGCGGCCGGGTCGGCCACCCCGCCACCAGCGGGCACGTCCCCGTGGCCCCCTCTGCGGTGACGTTCCCGGAGCCGCTGCACACCCCGGGCGGGCTCCGGGACGCCGTGGCGCCCCGGGCGATGACGGAGCGGGACATCGCGGACACCGTCGCCGACTTCGCGACCGCCGCCCGCAACGCCGTCGCGGCGGGCTTCGCCGGGGTGGAGGTGCACTCCGCCAACGGGCACCTGCTCCACCAGTTCCTCTCCCGGAACACCAACCGGCGTACCGACGCGTGGGGCGGGCCGGTGGAGCGCCGGATCCGCTTCACCGTCGAGGTGGTCCGGGCCGTGGCCGCGGCGGTGGGCCCGGAGCGGGTCGGGGTGCGCGTCTCGCCCGGGGGCAGCGTGAACGGCATCGAGGAGGGGGACACCGCGGAGCTGTACCCGGCGCTGCTCGGGGCACTGGCGGAGCTGGAGCCGGCCTACCTCCACCAGATCCACGCCGACCCGGACCACCCCCTGTACGCGGGCATCCGCCGGGACTGGCCCGGCACCCTGATCGCCAACCCGGCGCTCTCCCACGAGGAGGTCGCCGCCGACGGGGGCCTGCGGCGGGCCGGGGACCTCTTGGCCGGGGGCGCCGACCTGGTCGCGCTGGGCCGCGGCTTCCTCGCCAACCCCGACCTCGTCGAGCGGCTGCGCACCGGTGCGCCGCTCAACGCGCTCCGCCCGGAGTTCCTGATGTACGTCCAGGGGCCGGAGGGGTACACCGACTACCCCGCGCTGACGGGGTGAGCCGTCAGGGACGCAGGGCACGCAGCAGCAGGTCCGCGAGGTGGTCGGCGACCTGCTGGGGGGTGAGCGGGCCGTCCGCGCGGTACCAGGTGGAGAGGTGGTGCACGGACCCGAAGTGGTAGTCCACGACCAGGTCGGCGGGGGTGGCCGTGGAGAACACCCCGGTGCGCTGGCCCTCCTCGACCAACGCCCGGAAGCGCTCGTGGTAGCGCCGGCGTTCCGCCCGTACCTGCTTGAACTTCTCCGGGCTGAGCTGGTGCATCGACCGGAAGAAGATCATCGCGTCGTCGAGGTTCTCGATGGTGGTGACGACGACGTCGGCGGCGGCCGCGCGCAGCCGCTCCTCCACCGGGGCGTCGGATCCGGCCACCGCGTCGAGCCGCTGCTGCTGGAGGCGCAGCATCCGCGCGTACACCTCGTGCAGCAGGTCGTCCTTGGAGCCGAAGTAGTGGTAGAGCGCGCCCTTGGTGACGCCTGCCGCCTCGACGATCTCCTGGACCGAGGTGCGGTCGTAGCCGCGTTCGGCGAACAGCCTGGTGGCGACGGCCAGCAGGCGCTGCGGTACCGGCGCTTCGTGCGTGCCCTCGGGCTCCGTGGTCCTGGCCGCCATGGCGATGACCTTCCTTCCGTGTGCTTCGTCGTGCCCCGGGCGGCCGTCCGGCTGTTTTCAGCCGCGGTCGCGCAGTTCCCGTCGCAGGATCTTGCCACTGGTCGTCTTCGGAAGGACAGGCAGGATCTCCACCCGGCGCGGGTATTTGTACGCGGCGAGGCGCGCGGCGCAGTACGCGGACAGCTCCTCCGGTGTGACCGGGGCGCCGGGGCGCAGGCTCACGTACGCCTTCACGCTCTCCCCGCGGTAGGGGTCCGGGACGCCGACCACGGCCGCCTCGCGGACGGCGGGGTGGGTGTAGAGCACGTCCTCGACCTCGCGCGGCCAGACCTTGAAGCCGGAGGCGTTGATCATGTCCTTCTTGCGGTCGACGACGTACAGCCAGCCGGACGGGTCCATGAACCCGATGTCCCCGGTGCGCAGTTCGCCGTCCGGGAAGGCCCGGGCGGTGTCCTCGGGCAGGCCCCAGTAGCCGGGCACGACCTGTGGGCCGCGGACGGCTATCTCGCCGGGTTCGCCGAGGGGGACCTCGGCGCCCCGCTCGTCGAGGATCCGTACGACGGTGTCGGCGCCGGGCAGGCCCACCGAGAGGGTGCCGGAGACGGGGTCGACGGGTGCTTCGAGGTGCACGGGGACGGAGGCGCAGGGGGCGGTGCACTCGGTGAGGCCGTAACCGTTGCGGAGGTAGAACCCGAAGGCGGCGCGCAGTCGCTCGACGAGCGCGGGCGGCAGCGGGGCGCCGCCGGAGGAGAGCACCCGGAAGGAGGCGAAGTGGTCCGCGGTGGCGGCCGGGTGGGCGGCGAGGGCCATGAAGGCGGTGGCCGGGCCGACGGCGTAGGCGGGGCGGTGTTCGAGGAAGGCGTCGAGGACGGCGCCGGCCTCGAAGCGGTGGGCGAGGGCGAGGGTGCCCGCGTTGGCGAAGCAGGCGGCGAGCTGGCACACCATGCCGGTGATGTGGAAGAGGGGCGCGAGGGCGAAGTAGGTGGCGCCCTCGGGGAGCGGGTGGCCGGTCACCTGGCGGACGGCGTTGTAGGTGAGCGCGCCGTGCGGGTTCAGCGCGCCCTTGGGGGTGCCGCTGGTGCCGGAGGTGTAGCTGATCAGCGCGGTGTCGGAGGCGGTGAGGCGCGGGTCGTCCGGGGCCGGGTGGCCGTGCCGGGCGACGGCGGTGAGGTCGGCGACGCCGCGGGCGGGAGGGTGGGTGATCCCGTCGGCCGGGCGGTCGGTGACCCCGTCGGACCGGCGGTCCGGTGCGGGGGCCGCGGTGTCCGGTGCCGGGTCTCTCCGCAGGACCCGGGGGTCGTCGCGCGTCTGGAAGTCCAGGTCGCTCGCGGTCAGGACGGTGCGCACGGCGCTGCCCCGGACCGCCTCCCCCAGGTACGCGTCCCACGCCCGCACCTCGCAGACCAGCGCGACGGCGCCGCAGTCGCGCAGGACGTGCCCGACCTCGCCGGACTTGTACATCGGGTTCACCGGGACGACCACCGCGCCCGCCTTCCAGGCGGCGAGGACGGCGAGCACGAAGTGCGGGGTGTTCTGGAGCATGACGGCGACCCGGTCGCCGCGCCGGACGCCCCGCTCGGCGAGGTGCCCGGCGACCGAGTCGGAGAGCGCGTCGGCCTCGGCGTAGCCGGTGCGGCCGTCGAAGTAGGCCAGGGCGGTGCGGCCCGGCGCCCGGGCCGCGGCGGCGCGGAAGGCGTGCAGCACCGTGGGCGGCGGCGCGACGGGGGCGCGCTGGGCCGGGCTGAGCAGCCCGAGCCAGGGCCGGGCGGCGTACGGGGAGTCCTGGGCGGCGGCGGTCGGCGGACTCACCTGGCCTCCCACGTGCGCTGGAGGCGGTTCATGCCGCCCAGCCAGCGGTCCGGATCGGTGGCGCGCGCGGCGTAGTAATCCGCCACCTCGGGGTGCGGGAGGATCAAGAACCGGCCCTTCTCCATGCCGTCGAACAGTGCGTCCGCCACCGCGTCCGGCTCGATCGCGGTCGGTGCGAGGACGAGTTCGCCCGCCGAGCCCGCGGCGGTCAGCATGTCGGTGCGCACCCCCTGCGGGCAGATGGCGTGGACGTCGACCCCGCGGTGGCGGTAGGTCAGCGAGAGCCACTCCGCGAAGGCGAGCGCGCCGTGCTTGGTGACACTGTACGGCGCCGCGCCGATCATGGTCAGCAGCCCGGCGGCGGAGACGGTGGACACGAACCGGCCGCTCCCCCGCTCCAGCCAGTGCGGCAGCAGCAGGCGGGCCGCGCGGACGTGAGCCATGACGTTGGTGTCCCAGGCGGCCTCCCACACGGCCTCTTCGGCGAAGGCGTCGCCACCCGAGGCGAGTCCGGCGTTGGCGCAGTAGACGTCGACCGTGCCGCCGAGTGCCTCGCGGGCCTGCGCCACGATCTCCGAGGCGTCGCCCGGCACCGCGACGGCCCGGTCGCCGATCCCGTCGGCCACCGCCGCGGCCTTGGCGGGGTCGAGGTCGTTGACCGCCACGGTGGCGCCCTCGGCGGCGAAGCGGCGGGCGAGGGACGCGCCGATGCCGCCCCCCGCGCCGGTGACGACGACTCGCTGGTCCTGGTACGCGCTCACGGGGATCACCTTTCGTGGCCGGGTGCGACGGCCGGGCGCCGGAGGGAGCCGGTGACGGTCTGCCGGTGGTGGGCCGCCGGTGGCCGGTCGCCGGCGCCGCCGGTCGGCCGCCGCAGATCCGCGGAACGGATCGCGGGGATACTAACCAGTCGGTATGTCCTGGCGGAAGGGGTCTGCCGCCTAGCGTGGCCGGATGAGTCTGTCGCGACGCGGGGTGCTGGGACTGGCGGGGGCCATGGGGACGACGGGGGCCTTGGGGGCGGTGAGCACGGCCGGAGCCGCGGCTCCGGCGGCTCCCACGGCTCCGGCAGCCGGGAGGGTGCGGACCGGCTTCGAGCGGATGGCGGCGGACGGGTACGCCGTACTGGCCGGGCAGCGGGTCGGGGTGGTCACCAACCCGACCGGGATCACCGCGGACGCCCGCCACCTGGTCGACGTCCTGCACGCGGACGAACGGGTGGACCTGGTCGCGGTGTTCGGGCCCGAGCACGGCTTCCGCGGGACGGCGCAGGCCGGCGGCTCCGAGGGGGCCTCCCGCGACCCGGCGACCGGGCTCCCCGTGTACGACACGTACGACACGAGCGGACAGCGGCTCGCGGACGTGTTCACCGCCGCCGGGATCGACACCGTCGTCTTCGACATCCAGGACGTCGGGGCCCGCTTCTACACCTACATCTGGACCCTGTACGACTGCATGCGCGCGGCCGCGCTCGCCGGCAAGGCGGTGGTGGTGCTGGACCGGCCCAACCCGGTGGGCGGCCGCCGGGCGGCGGGGCCGGTGCTCCAGCGCCCGTACGCGAGCTTCGTGGGCCGGGAGCCGATCGCGCTGGCGCACGGGATGACGGCGGCCGAGCTGGCCCTGCTCTTCAACGGCGAGTTCCTGGCCGACCGGCCCGTCGCCCTGCGGACGGTGGCGATGAGCGGCTGGCGGCGGGATTCCCTCTTCGGTGCGACCGGGCTGCCCTGGGTGCCGCCGAGCCCGAACATGCCGACGCCGGACACGGCCCTCGCGTACGCCGGGACCTGTCTGTTCGAGGGGACGAACCTGTCCGAGGGACGCGGGACGACGACCCCCTTCGAGGTGGTGGGCGCGGAGGGCGCCGACCGCCGGTGGGCGGAGGCGGCGAACGCCCTGGGGCTGCCGGGGGTGTGGTTCCGGGAGGCGTACTTCACGCCGACGTTCTCCAAGCACGCGGGCCGGCTCTGCGGCGGGGTCCGGCTGATCGTGCACGACCGGGAGACCTTCGATCCCGTACGGGCGGGGATCGGGCTGCTGGTCACGGCGCGGCGGACGTGGAACGGGTTCGGCTGGCGCGCGGACCACTGGATCGACAGGCTGACGGGCTCGGACCGGGTCCGGACGATGGTCGACGCGGGGGCCGGGGTGGAGGAGATCGCCGGCGACTGGGCGGCGGGGCTGGCCCGGTTCGCGGAGGCGCGCGCGGGGTACCTCCTGTACGGGTGATCCGACGGCGTCCGGGGGTCGGGCGGACGCGGCGGCGGGACGCCGGCTCCCGGGGGACGCCGGGGGCGGCGCGAGGGGGATGTCATGGCGGACAGCGTCGGCGGGGTACGGGTCGGGCCGTACGCGGAGCTGGTCTTCGACTCCGAGGGGGATGTGGACCGGGCGGCGGAGGCCGCGGTGTCCCGTATGGAGGCCACCGACCTGCTGGTGTTCGCGCACGGCTGGAACAGCGACCGGTCCACCTCGACCCGGCTCTACGACCGCTTCTTCGCCCCCTTCCCGGGGCTCGTGGGGTCGGGGGTGCGGCTGGGGTACGTGGGTGTGGTCTGGCCCTCGATCCGGTTCGCGGACGAGCCGATACCGGACTTCGACGCCCCCGGGCTGCTCGCGGACCCGGCCACGGCGGAAGCCGCCTCGGGGCGGGGCGCCTCCGGCACCGCGCCGGACCGGGGCACCGCGCTCGACCCCGGCACCCGCGCGGCGCTCGACGCGTTCTGGCCGGGCCGGCGGGCGGAGCTGGACCGCATGGCCGAGCTGCTGGAGCGGCGCGAGGACTCGGCGGCCGCCTTCATCGAGTTCGGCGCGCTCGTACGGGAGCTGGCGGGGGTGAACGCCGTACCCACCGCGGCCGCTCCCCCGGTGCCCGCCGTCTTCACGCAGGACGTCCTGGAGGTGTGCCGGGACCTCGCCACCGCCCTGGCCGCGGCAGGAGCCGGGCCCGGCACCGACGACCCGCCCGTCACCGACGACCCGCCCGTCACCGACGACCTGCCCGGCCGCGACGACCCGTCCGGCACCGAAGCCGCGGCGGGGCGGGAGCCGGCGGCCGGCGACGGGCTGCGGCCGTTGTGGAAGGGCGCCAAGGAGCTGCTGCGGCAGGCCACGTACTACCAGATGAAGAAGCGCGCGGGCGTGGTCGGCGAGCGCGGGCTCGGCCCCGTGCTGGCCGGGCTGGCCGCCCGCCGCCCGGCCCTGCGCGTCCACCTGCTCGGGCACAGCTTCGGGGCGCGGGTGGTGTCCTTCTCGCTGCGCGCGGTGCCGGACGGAGCCCGGTACGTGAAGTCGCTGACCCTGTTCCAGGGCGCCTTCTCCCACTACGCCTTCGCCGACCGGCTGCCGCACGACCGGGGCCGCGGCGGCGCCCTGGGCGGCCTCCAGCGGCGGGTCGACGGGCCGGTGGTGGCCTGCCACTCCCCGTACGACACCTCGCTGAAGCTGTTCTATCCGCTGGCGTCCCGGATGACAGGGGATTCGGCCGGTCTGCTCGGTTTCGACGAACGGTGGGGCGCGATCGGCCACGACGGGGTGCGTGCGGTGCCCGGCGCGCCCCGTCTGAGCCTCGACACCGCCCTGCGCGAGGGGGTCCCGGGGGCCGGTTGCGTCAGCGTGGACACGGGTTCCGTGGTCCGGCGCGGCGGCGCCCCGTCGGGGGCGCACAGTGACATCTGCCACGAGGAACTGGCCCGGCTGGTGGTCACCGCGGGGCGCATGGGGCGCTGACTTCCGGCCATCTGCCACCCGCACGCCTCGACCGCCCCCGCATGCGCCCGCCGTAGGCCGGGCATGTTGGGCACATCGGCGGAGGTGAAGGTGTGATGGCGGGATTCCAAAGTCTGGCCCACCAGGTGCGCGACGCGCGCAATGACCGGGCCCTGCGGCGCCACTCCCTGCGCCGCTGCCTGGAGCGGTTCGCGCCGTACGGGCACCGGGCCACGTGGTGGCACCTGTGCGACCGGCACGGGATCGCCCCGGAGGACCGGGGGGCGGATCCGCTGCGGCTGGTCGCCGCGCTGGAGGAGCTGGAGGAGGCGCGGGCGGTCTGGCTGGAGTACGAGAGGCACTTCGCGGAGCGGCGCAGGCGCGAGAAGCACCACGGTCTGCGCCGGCCGGAGTGGGCGTGGGGCGGCAGTGGGGACGCGGTGGTGCGGTGCGCCGACCCGGGGGTACGGCCCGAGGGGACGCTGGGCGAGGTGCTGCGGCGGCTGGTGCGGGCGCTGGAGACGGAGCCGGGGACGGGCTGCCCGGTCTGCGGGGACGAGGAGCTGCGGTGGCCGGCGCCGATGCCGGTGCCGGTGCCGGGTCAGCGGCCGGGCGCGGTGTCGGGCGCGGGGGGTCCCGGGGTACGGGGCCCGGGCGTACGGGGGCCGGGGGCCGGACCGGGTACGGGCTCCGGTCCAGGGCCCGGGCCCTGGGAGGGGGCCTGGGCCTGGGACGGCGGCCCGGTCTGCGCGGGCTGCGGGATCGTGGTGCCGAGACCGGCGCTCGCGGACATGCCCTCGGCGGGGGCCGCGTGAGGCCGCCGCCGTTGCTGGTGTCGCTGAACGGCGGTCGGGGGGCGCGCGACGGGCCGGCCGTCCCGATGTCCCCGCGTGCCCTGGCCGAGTCGGCGCTGGGCGCGGTCGCCGCCGGGGCCGGGGAGGTCCTGGTCCACCCGCGGACCCCGTGCGGGCGGGAGAGCCTGTCGCCCCGGGTGGTCGGGCCGGTGCTGGAGGCGCTGCGGGACGCGGGGGTCGGCGTACCCCTGTCGGTGCCGGCGGGCGTCTCGGCGGAACCGGATCCGGCGGCGCGGCCGGCCCGGGTGCGGTCCTGGTCGGTGCTGCCGGACCGGGCGCAGGTGTGCTTCGCGGAGCCCGGGGCGGTGGAACTCGCCGAGGCGCTGCTCGACCGGGGGGTCTCGGTGGACGCGGTGGTGCCGCTGGGCGGGCCGGCCGGCCCGGAGCCGCTGGCCCGGTTCCTGGCCTGGCCGCTGCGCGACCCCGGCGGACGCGTCCGCCTCGCCGTGGAGCTGGCGGCGGCCGAACCGGCGCTGGTGGCGGGCCTGGGCGGGCTGCCGCCGGTGGCCCTGCTGCTGTACGGGCGGGACGACGCCGCCTGGCCGGTGCTGCGGCTGGCCGCGCGGTGCGGTGCGGGCGCGCGGACCGGCGCGGGCGACGTGCTGCGCCTGCCGGACGGGCGGCGGGCCCGGTCGAACGCCGAACTGGTGGCGGCCGCCCTGGCGGTGCGGGCGGCGGCGTGAGGGGAGGGCAGGGCGGGCGCGGCCGCTGGGGCTGAGGCTTCACGCGGCGCGAGGGGCGGCGGCGCGAGGGGCGGCGATGCTACAGCCGGGAGCCGGTGAGCCGTTCGCCGAAGACGTCGTCCGGGTTGGACAGCGCGCAGTTCTCCAGCGAGAGACAGCCGCAGCCGATGCAGTCCGTCAAGTGGTCCCGCAACCGCCCGAGTTGGGTGATCCGTCGGTCGAGTTCGGCGCGCCATGCCTCGGAGAGCCGGGCCCAGTCCTCGCGGGTGGGGGTGCGTTCCTCGGGCAGCTGGGTGAGCGCCTCGCGGATGCTGGCCAGCGGGATGCCCACGCGCTGCGCGGCCCGTACGAAGGCCACCCGGCGCAGCGCGTCGCGGGTGTAGCGGCGCTGGTTGCCGGAGGTGCGGCGACTGCTGATCAGGCCCTTGGACTCGTAGAAGTGGAGCGCGGACACGGCCGCGCCACTGCGGGCGGACAGTTGGCCGACGGTGAGCTCGTGGATCTTTTCGGGAATCTGCGGCACCAGGCCGAGCGTAGCCGGAGGTCCGTTGACATACACATACGGTCCCAGCATGCTGAGCAAGCGCTTAGTCGTTGAGCGCGGTACGTCCGTCGTCTGCGAGAGGCAGGATCAGGGCATGGCCGAGCCGAGGGTCTTCACGTCCGCCGAGGAACTGCGCGCCGGAACGGGCGAACCGCTCGGGCCCAGCGAGTGGCTGGAGGTCGACCAGAAGCGGATCGACCTCTTCGCGGACGCGACCGGCGATCACCAGTGGATCCACGTGGACCCGGAGCGCGCCGCGGCCGGCCCCTTCGGTTCCACCATCGCGCACGGCTATCTGACGCTGTCCCTGCTGCCGAGCCTGGTTCCGCAGGTCATGCGGGTCGAGGGCATGCGGATGGGCATCAACTACGGCACGAACAAGGTGCGTTTCCCGGCTCCGGTGCCGGTCGGATCCCGGCTGCGGGCCACCGCCGTGCTCACGGAGGTCGTGGACGCGGGCGGCGGGGTGCAGGTCACGGCGACGGTCACGGTGGAGCGCGAGGGCGGCGACAAGCCGGTGTGCGTGGCGGAGTCGGTGTCCCGCTACTACTTCTGAGCGATGGGCGGCCGCCCCCGCTCCCGGGGGACGGTTGCGCGCTACTCCCGGGGGGCCGGCGTCCGCGCGCCCACCATGCGGAGCACGAGGTCGGCGTAGAGCGCGCCGACCTCGTCGGGCGTGCGCTGCCCGGCGACGCTGAACCAGCGGGCGACGTCGATGCACAGCGACAGCACGGCCAGGGTGGTGCCCGGCAGGTCGGGCACGTCGAACTCCCCCGCCTCGACCCCGTCGGCGAGGATGCGGCGTACGGCGGCGTCGCTCCGGCGGCGCAGCGCCACGATGTCGGAGCGGTGCTCGGGGGCGAGGGCGTCCAGTTCGTACTGGACGACGCGCGCGGTGGTGTGGTGCGCCGCGTGCCAGCGCACGAAGGACCGTACGGCGGCGTCGAGCCGCTCGGCGGCGCTCCCGGGGCCGTCGGACGCGGTCGTCAGGATCTCCAGGGCCTTGTCGTGGCCGATCCGGCTGATCCGGTGGAGCAGCTCTTCCTTGGTCTTGTAGTGGATGTACAGCGCGGCCGGGCTCATGCCGGCCCGGCCCGCGATGTCCCGCGTGGTCGTGGCGTGGTACCCGCGCTCGGCGAAGGCCTCGACGGCGGCCACGAGCAGCCGCCGCGCGGCCTCGGGGGTGACCTCCGACCACGGCTGGTAGCCGCCGGCCGTCTCCTCCACGCTGTCCATCGCCTTCTCACCCTCTTCGCCGTATGGGAAGGGACACCCTACCGGAGGGTGAGCAAGCGCTTAGCGTCGTCGTCCGCGCGGCCCGGCGCCGAGGCACCGGGTCCCGGGCCGGGGGCCGGGCCCGCTACTTCGGCTACTTCGGCGCGAAGGGGTCGAACTCCGCCATCATCTTCTCCATCCGGGCCTGGTCGACCCGGCTCACGATCTTGGTGACCTCCTGGCGGTCGCGGATCACCTTGGCGAGGGTGAAGGCCGAGGTGGTGAGGTAGAGGACCGCGATGCCGAGGAAGGCGCGGACCCAGCCGCTCACCTCCATGTTGTAGATCCCCATGGATACGGCGCCCATGGCGATGCCGAAGGAGGCAACGGCCTGGCCGTAGTACGCCCCCGAGTTCTGCTGCTTGACCGGTGTCTCGTTCATGGATCGAGCATCGCGCCGCGCGGCCGCGGGCACATCCGCACGCGTACTCAGGCGCGTACTCATCCCCGAACCGCAGGGCGGGCCTCAGAAGGCCGAGACCCCGGTGCGGGCGCGGCCGATGAGGAGCTTATGGATCTGGCTGGTGCCCTCGTACAGGGTCATCACGCGGGCGTCGCGCAGCAGCTTGCCGGCCGGATACTCGTCGATGTAGCCGTACCCGCCGTGCACCTGGAGGGCGTTGCTCGCGGCCCGCACGGCCGCCTCGGAGGCGAAGAGCTTGGCGGTGGAGGACTCGGTGGCGAACGGCTGCCCCCGGTCGATGAGGTCCGCGACCCGCCACGTCAGCAGCCGGGCCGCGTCCACGTCGACCGAGATGTCGGCGATCAGCTCCTGGACCAGCTGGTGGTGGGCGATGGGCCTGCCGAACTGCTCGCGCTGGGCGGCGTACGCGACGGCCGAGTCCAGCGCCGCCTGCGCGATGCCCACACAGCCGGCGGCGACCGACATCCGCCCCTTGGCCAGCGCGGACATGGCGACCGAGAAGCCCTTGCCCTCGGGGCCGAGCATCGCGGAGGCCGGCACGCGGACCCCGTCGAAGACGAGTTCGGCGGTGGCCTGGCCGCGCAGGCCGAGCTTCCCGTGGATCTCCCTGCGGGTGAGGCCGGGGGTGTCGGCGGGGACCAGGAAGGCCGATATGCCGCGGTGGCCGGGCTCGTCGCCGGTGCGGGCGAAGAGGAGCACCACGTCGGCCCAGGTGCCGTTGGTGATGAACATCTTGCTGCCGCTGACCAGGTACGAGTCACCCTCGCGCACGGCCCGCGTGGTGAGGTTGCCGGCGTCGGAGCCGGTGCCGGGCTCGGTCAGACCGAAGCAGCCGAGGGCGTCGCCGGAGCACAGGCGGGGCAGCCACCGCCGCTTCTGTTCCTCGGTGCCCCAGGCGGCGACGGTCTTGGCGACCAGGCCGAGGGAAACGGACACGATGCCGCGCACGGCGGAGTCGCCGCGGCCGAGCTCCTCGGTGACCAGCACGTAGGCGAGGTGGTCGCCGCCGGAGCCGCCGTACTCCTCGGGGACGGTCAGGCCGAGGAAGCCGAGCGCGCCCAGCTTCTTCACCACGGCCCGGTCGACGCTCTCGGCGCGGTCCCACTCGGCGGCGTACGGGACGACCTCACGGTCGGTGAACTCGCGGGCCAGCCGGCGTACGGCGGTCTGCTCCTCGCTCAGCTCAAGGTTCACCGGGCACCTCCGGGGTCGTCGTGGCGGGCTCCCGGGGCCAGTTAACTAGCACCGGTAGTTTATGGCGGGCAGGGCCTACTATGTGGCGCATGGCCAGACCGCGCAAGCCCCTGCTCAGCAGAACCCGCATCGTCGAGGCGGCGGGTGCGCTGGTCGACGCGGAGGGGCTGGAGGCGGTGTCGACGCGGCGGCTGGCAGCCGCGCTCGGGGTCAGCGGGCCCTCGCTGTACAACCACTTCCGGACGAAGGACAAGATCCTGGAGGCGGTGGCGGACGCGGTGAGCGCGCGGGTGGACCTGTCGATGTTCGAGGCGCCGGCGTACGCGGCCGAGGGCGTCCGGGACTGGCGCGGGGCCCTGCACGCCTGGGCGCACTCGTACCGGGACGCACTGTCCGACCATCCGAACATCGTGCCGGTGCTGGCCCGGGGACCGGGCCGCCGCCCGGCGGGACTGCGGCTCGCGGACGCGGTGTTCGGCGCGATGACGGCGGCCGGCTGGCCCCCGGCGCAGGCGACCCGGATCGGCGCGCTGATGCGGTACTTCATCCTGGGCTCGGCGGTGGCCTCCTTCGCCCGGGGTTTCGTGGACGACGAGGCGGCGTACGACCCGGCGGACTACCCGCACCTGGGGCAGGCCCACCTGCTGGCCGAGCGGCAGCGCGAGGTGGACCAGGGCGCGTTCGAGACGGGCCTGACGGCGCTGCTGGACGGGCTGGCCCTGCAGTACGAGGCGGCACGACGCGAACCGGTGTGACGCACACGGCGGGGCAGGGTGGGGCACGGCGGGGCACGGCGGGGCACGGCGGGCTTCGCCGTGGTCGTCTTCTTGCCGGTCTTGCCGCTGTACCCGTTCAGGAGGAAGTAGTCGATCTTCTC
>NZ_JBEOXU010000074.1:0-30844 GCF_040296725.1 Streptomyces sp. NPDC002044 | reverse complement strand
GGCGGGAATCTGCTGACCGGCCCGCAGCGCGGGCAGCCCGCCCCGGCGATCCAATCCGACCGTGGCGGGCCGCGGCGGCGGCGTCAGGCCGTGATCTCGTCCGCCAGCGCGCGCAGCGCCAGGCGGTAGGACCCGATGCCGAAGCCCGCCACGGTCCCGGTCGCCACCGAGGCGATGACCGAGGTGTGCCGGAACTCCTCACGGGCGTACGGGTTCGAGATGTGCACCTCGATGAGCGGCGCGGTGCGCTGCGCGGCCGCGTCCCGCATGGCGTACGAGTAGTGCGTGAAGGCCCCCGGGTTGATCACGACGGGGATCTTGCCGTCGGCCGCCTCGTGCAGCCAGCGCACGAGCTGCCCCTCGTCGTTGGTCTCGCGGACCTCGACGTCGAAGCCCAGCTCCTCCCCCAGCGTGCGGCAGCTCTCGACGAGCCCGGCGTACGAGGTGGCACCGTACACGTCGGGCTCGCGCGAGCCGAGCCGGCCCAGGTTCGGGCCGTTCAGCACCAGGACGCGGCGGCTCACGCGGCGACCTCGCCGAACGCGGCCACGAGCACGGCCGGGTCGGGGCCTTCCAGGACGGTCGGCTTGGCCAGCCCGTCGAGGACGATGAAGCGCAGCAGGTCGCCGCGGGACTTCTTGTCGAGCTTCATGGTCTCCAGCAGCTTGGGCCACTGGTCGCCGCGGTAGGTCAGCGGCAGTCCCACGGCCGCGAGGACCGCCTTGTGCCGGTCGGCGGTCGCGTCGTCGAGGCGGCCCGCGAGGCGGCCCAGCTCGGCGGCGAAGACCATGCCGACGGAGACGGCGGCGCCGTGCCGCCACTTGTAGCGCTCGTTCTTCTCGATGGCGTGCGCGAGGGTGTGGCCGTAGTTGAGGATCTCGCGGAGTCCGGACTCCTTGAGGTCGCTGGAGACGACGTCGGCCTTGACCTGGATGGAGCGGACGATGAGCTCGGCCGTGTGCGGGCCGGCCGGCGTACGGGCCGCCTCCGGGTCCCCCTCGATCAGGTCGAGGATCACCGGGTCGGAGATGAACCCGGCCTTGATGATCTCGGCGAGGCCGCTGACGTAGTCGTTGACCGGCAGCGAGTCCAGGGCCGCCAGGTCGCAGAGCACGCCGGCCGGCGGGTGGAAGGCGCCGACGAGGTTCTTGCCCTCGGCGGTGTTGATGCCGGTCTTGCCGCCGACGGCCGCGTCGACCATGGCCAGCACGGTGGTCGGCACGGCGACCCAGCGCACCCCGCGCAGCCAGGTGGCCGCGACGAAGCCCGCGAGGTCGGTGGTGGCGCCGCCGCCGACGCCGACGATCACGTCGGTGCGGGTGAAGCCGGACTGCCCCAGCGCCTTCCAGCAGTACGCCGCGACCTCGATGGTCTTGGCCTCCTCGGCGTTCGGCACCTGGATGGCGACCGCCTCGAAGCCCTGGTCGGCCAGGTCGTCGCGCAGGGCCTCACCGGTCGAGGCCAGGGCCTCGGGGTGGATCACCGCGACCCGGCGGGCTTTCGTACCGATCAGGGAGCCCAGCTCGCCGAGCAGCTGCCGGCCGACGAGCACGTCGTACGCGGCGTGTCCGGCGCTGGCGCCGACCTGGATGCGCGTCACCTGGTCTGTCATACGTCCTTCAACTCCAGAGCGTCGAGGACCGCCTGGGCGACCTCTTCGGGGGTGCGGTCGTCGGTGGCCACCACGACGCGCGCGACTTCGGTGTACAGGGGCCGCCGGGCGTCCATCAGCTCGCGCCACTGGCGGCGCGGGTTGACCGCGAGCAACGGGCGCGCGGCGCCGAGCCCCACGCGCCGTACGGCCTCCTCGACGTCCATCGACAGGTAGGCGACGGGCAGGCCGGCCAGCAGCTCGCGGGTGCCCGCGTCGAGGACGGCGCCGCCGCCGAGGGCGAGGACCCCGGTGTGCCCGGCGACGGCGGCCGCGACGGCCTCCCGCTCCAGGGCGCGGAAGTACGGCTCGCCCTCGTCGACGAAGAGGTCGGAGATCTCCCGGCCCTGGGCCGCGACGATGTCGGCGTCGGTGTCCCGGTAGGGGACGCCGAGCCGGCCGGCGAGCAGCGCGCCCACCGTGGACTTGCCGGACCCCATGGGGCCGACGAGGACGACCAGTGGTCCGGCGGTCACCGGATCTGCAGGTTGTCGAGGTACGAGCGCACGTTGCGCCGGGTCTCGGGGACCGAGTCACCGCCGAACTTCTCGACGACGGCGTCGGCGAGGACCAGCGCGACCATGGCCTCGGCGACGATGCCCGCGGCCGGGACCGCGCAGACGTCGGAGCGCTGGTGGTGGGCCACCGTCGCCTCGCCGGTCGCCACGTCCACGGTCGCCAGCGCGCGCGGCACGGTCGCGATGGGCTTCATCGCGGCCCGTACGCGCAGCAGTTCGCCGGTGGTGAGACCGCCCTCGGTGCCGCCGGAGCGGCCGGTGGTGCGCTTGAGGCCGTCGGCGGTGGAGACGATCTCGTCGTGGGCCTGCGAGCCGGGCACGCGGGCCAGGTCGAAGCCGTCGCCGACCTCGACGCCCTTGATGGCCTGGATGCCCATCAGGGCGGCGGCGAGGCGGGCGTCGAGGCGCCGGTCCCAGTGCACGTGCGAGCCGAGGCCGACGGGGACCCCGTAGGCGAGGACCTCGACGACGCCGCCGAGGGTGTCGCCGTCCTTGTGGGCCTGATCGATCTCGGCCACCATCGCCTTGCTGGCGTCGGCGTCGAGGCAGCGCACCGGGTCGGCGTCGAGCGCGTCGACGTCGGCGGGGGTCGGGTAGACGCCGTACGGGGCCTTGGCCGCGGCCAGTTCCACGACGTGCGAGACGATCTCGATGCCGGCGACCTCCTTGATGAAGGACCGGGCGACGGCGCCGAGGGCCACGCGGGCGGCCGTCTCACGGGCGCTGGCGCGCTCCAGGATCGGACGGGCCTCGGAGAAGCCGTACTTCTGCATGCCGGCGAGGTCGGCGTGACCGGGGCGGGGACGGGTCAGCGGCGCGTTGCGGCCGGTGTCCTTGAGCAGCGCGGGGTCGACCGGGTCGGCCGACATGACGGTCTCCCACTTGGGCCACTCGGTGTTGCCGATCATGACCGCGATCGGCGACCCCTGCGACAGCCCGTGGCGGACGCCGCCGAGGAAGGTGATCTCGTCCTGCTCGAACTTCATCCGGGCGCCGCGGCCGTAGCCGAGCCGGCGCCGGGCCAGGTGGTCGGCCACCAGCTCCGTGGTGACGGGGACGCCGGCGGGAAGGCCCTCCAGCGTCGCTACCAGCGCCGGTCCGTGCGACTCCCCGGCGGTCAGCCAACGCAACCTGCTCAACGATGCTCCTCATGCTCGCGCCTGGTACAGCGACGGCGCGAACGGGTGCGCGGCCCGGACCCGCCGTACCCGATCCTCCCATGTCCCGGCCGGTCCCCGGCCCCCGGTCCAGCTGTCGGACGGCCGCACACCGGGCGGTGGACGAGGATCGGCCCGCGCCGGGGCCCGCGGAGCCCGCGGGGCGGTGTCAGTGGCGGGCCAGGAGCGCGGCCTCGCCGGCGGCCCGCATGGCCGCCAGCGGCGCCGGGGCGTGCCCCGTCATCTGCTCGACCTGGAGGACCGCCTGGTGGACCAGGAGGTCCAGGCCGCCGAGCAGGGTACCGCCGCGACCGCTCCAGGCGGCGGCCAGCGCGGTGGGCCAGGGGTCGTAGAGCACGTCGAAGAGGGTGCCCGGGGCGGCCGGTACGGCGGCGGCCAGCGCGTCGGTGGCCCCGGCCGGGGTGGTCGCGATCACCAGGGGCGCGGCCAGCGCCCCGGCGGCGTCCGCCCAGTCGGCCGTGCGGACGGGGACGCCGAGCCGCTCGCCCCACTGCCGCATCTCGTCGGCGCGGGCCCGCGAGCGGACGTATGCCGTGACCTCGCCGGTGCAGATCCGCCCGAGGGCGGCGAGCGCGGAGGAGGCGGTGGCGCCCGCGCCGAGGACGGCGGCGGACGGCACCTCGTCGATGCCGCGCTCGTGGAGCGCGGCGACGATGCCGGGGATGTCGGTGTTGTCGCCGAGGCGCCGGCCGTCCTCGGTGAGGACGACCGTGTTGACCGCCTCGACCGAGGCGGCGGTGTCGCTGATGCCGTCGAGGAGCGGGATGACCGCCCGTTTCAGCGGCATCGTCAGCGACAGCCCCGCCCACTCGGGGCCGAGGCCGGCCACGAACCCGGGGAGCGCGGCCTCGTCGACCTCGAAGCGGTCGTAGGTACGGTCGTCGAGGCCGAGTTCCCGGTAGGCGGCACGGTGCAGCACCGGTGAGAGGGAGTGCTCGATGGGGGAACCGAGCACCGCTGCCCGTATCCGTGACATGTCCTGCTATCCGCCGTTCTTCTGCTTCTGCCGCTCGAGGAACTCCGCGGCCAGCTTCTGGTGCTCCTCGTAGGTCTTGGTGAAGGTCGTCTTGTCGCCGTCGACCGATACGAAGAACATCCAGCCGCCCTTGTCGGGGTTGAGCGTGGCGTTCAACGCGTCCTCACCGGGGTTGCCGATCGGGCCGAGCGGCAGTCCCTTGACGAAGTGCGTGTTGTAGGGGTGGTCGAAGGCCCTGGCCTCCTTGAGCGAGAAGTTGATCTCGCTCGTGCCCTTGATGTAGTTGTACGTCGAGTCGAACTCGAGCTTCTGGTTGGTGACGTCGTTCGTCTTCTCGAGGCGGTTGTAGACCACCTCGGCCATCTTCCGGAAGTCGTCGTGGTTCTTGCCCTCGGCGTTGACGAGGCTCGCGACCGTGACCACCTGGAGCGGGTTCTCCAGGCCGAGTTCCTTGGCCTTGCCCTCGATGCCCAGCTCGATGTACTTGTCGGTGGCGTTCTTGACCATCTGCTTGAGCAGGGACTCGGGGGTGCTGTCCTGGCTGAGGTCGTAGCGCGCCGGGTACAGGAAGCCTTCGAGCGGGTCCATGATCTTCGGGTTGTTGTTCGCCCACGCCGGCAGGCCGAGGTTCTTGACCTCGCGCTGGGCGATGTCGCGGGTCGTGCCCTCGGGCTTCTTCAGCTTCTTGTCGATCGCGTCGTAGACCTTGGCGTTGCGCCAGCCCTCGGCGACCGTGAGGACGTTCAGCTTGGACGGGTCCGTCATGAACTCGACCGCCGACGCCGCCGACATCCCCTTCTTCAGGGGGTAGACGCCGGGCTGGATCTTGTCGCCGTCGGGGTTGGCCTTGGCCGCGTCCACGAAGGCCTGGGCACTGGCGACCACGCCGGCGCCCTTGAGGATCCGGCCCATCGCGCCGAGGCCCGCACCCTGGGGGATCGTCACCTCGACCGTCTCGCCGGAGCCTTCGCCCGCGAAGTCCTCGGCCGCGCCGAAGCGCTCCTTGATGTAGGTGTAGCCGTAGTAGCCGCCGCCCCCGACCACGCCGATGATCACCACGGCGGCGATCAGGCAGGCCGCGCCGCTGCGCCGCTTGGGCTTGCCGCCCTTCGAACGGCCGCCCCGGCGGCCGTCGCCGGGCTCGTCGCCGTCGTCGCCGCCCCCGGCGAAGAAGCCGTCGGTCTCCTCGGCCGCCGCGTCGGCGTCCTGGTCCTCTACCGGCTCGGGCTCCAGGTGCCGGCGGCCCGGCGGCTGCGGCGGCGGGAAGGCCTCGGGCGTCGTGTACAGGTCCGGGGTCTCGCCGGGGTAGCCGGCGACGGGCTGCTGGGCGTACGGGTCCGTCCCGGCGTACGCGTCGCTCTGCGCGGCGGCGGCGACGTACTGGCCCTGGCCGGTGTCCCAGCCCTGCGAGTCGTAGACCGACGGGTGCTGCGGCTGGGCCTGTGCCGGTGCCTGGGGGTGCGACTGCTGCGGGGCGTACATCTGCTGGTGCTGCTGCTGGTGCTGCTGGTGTTGCTGGGCCTGCTGCGTCTGCTGGGCCTGCGCGTACTGCCGGTCCTCCCCGAACGGGGGTTCGGCCGCGTAATGCTGCTGCCCGGGGTTCTGCTGGTACTGCGGGTCCTGGTACTGCTGCTCCGGGTACGGCTGCTCCTGGTACTGCGGGTACTGCTGCTGGTACTGCGGGTCGCGGTAGTCCGGGTCCGGGTACTGCTGCTGCCCGTACTGCTGCTGCTCCTGGTACTGCGGCTCCTGTGGGTACGTCTGCTGCGGGGCGCCGCCGTAGGGCGCCTGGCCCTGCTGGCCCTGCTGGGTCTGGTGCGCGGTCCACCCCTGGTCCCCGTACAGGGGGTCCTCGGGGTGCCACGGTTCGGAGCCGCGGCCCCGTCCATACTCAGTCATCGGTCCCCTAGAGCCGCGAGACGAAGGCCGCGGATTCGGTACTCCGCGACACCCGGTTCCGCCTCTTTGGTGGTAGGCGACGGCTTGTTCGAATGCCGTCTCATCGCGCGGAACGTTACCGTATCGCGATCAGACAACCACTTCGACGCACTCGCCAGGCGGATTACCTGATACCCGTTCGGTCTCCAGCGCGTTCTGCAGGATCACCACGGCGGCCGCCTGATCGATGACCGAACGGCCCTTCTTCGCGTTCCTCCCCGAGGCCCGCAGGCCCTGGGCGGCGGTGACCGTGGTCATCCGCTCGTCCACCAGACGCACCGTCACCGGCTTGATGCCCCGGGCCAGTTCGATCGCGAAGACGCGCACCTTGGCCGCGGCCGGCCCCTCCCGCCCGCTGAGCGAGCGGGGCAGGCCGACCACGACTTCAAGAGGGTCGTACTCCGCGACGAGCTGCCGCAGCCGCCGGTGGGCGAAGGGGATGTCCCGGCCCGGCACGGTCTCCACCGGTGTGGCGAGCACCCCGTCGGGGTCGCACGAGGCGACCCCGATCCGGGCGTCGCCGACGTCGACGGCGAGCCGGCGGCCGCGGCGCAGCGTCATCAGGCGGTCTCGCCCACGAGGCGCTCGACGGCGGCGATGGCGGCGCCGATGGCCGCCGGGTCCTGGCCGCCGCCCTGGGCGACGTCCGGCTTGCCGCCGCCTCCGCCGCCGAGGGTCTTGGCGGCGGCGCGGACCAGGTCGCCGGCCTTCAGGCCGCGCCCGCGGGCGGACTCGTTGGTGGCGATGACGGTCAGCGGGCGGTCGTTCGCCACGGTGAACAGTGCCACGACGACCGGGCGGTCGCCCTGCCCCGGCATCTGACCGATCCGGCCGCGGACGTCGAGGACCAGCTTGCGCAGGTCGTCGGCGCCGGTGCCGTCCGGCACACGGCCGGTGACCAGGGCCACGCCGCGTACGTCCTGGGCGCCGGCGGCGAGGCCGGCGGCGGCCTGGAGGACCTTCTCCGCGCGGAACTTCTCGATCTCCTTCTCGGCGTCCTTCAGCTTGCCGAGCATGGAGGCGATCTTCTCCGGCAGCTCCTCCGGACGGCCCTTGACCAGCTCCTGGAGCTGGGCGACGACCGTGTGCTCCTTGGCGAGGAAGTGGTAGGCGTCCACGCCGACCAGGGCCTCGACGCGGCGCACGCCGGAGCCGATGGAGGACTCGCCGAGCAGCTTCACCAGACCGAGCTGGGCGGTGTTGCCGACGTGGGTGCCGCCGCACAGCTCCTTGGAGAAGTCGCCGATGGTCACGACGCGCACGCGCTCGCCGTACTTCTCGCCGAACTCGGCGATGGCGCCCTGCTTCTTCGCCTCGTCGATGCTCATGACCTCGGCGGTCACGTCGAGCTCGCGGGAGAGCACGTCGTTGATCTTCTGCTCGACATCGGTCAGCACCGAGCCGGGGACGGCGTTCGGGGAACCGAAGTCGAAGCGGAAGCGGCCCGGCGAGTTCTCGGAGCCGGCCTGGGCCGCCGTCGGGCCGAGCGCGTCGCGCAGGGCCTGGTGCGTCAGGTGGGTGGCCGAGTGGGCGCGGGCGATGGCCCGGCGGCGGTTGATGTCGATGGCGGCGTACGCGGAGGCGCCCACCGTCACCTCACCGACCTGGACGGAGCCCTTGTGGACGGAGACGCCCGGGACCGGCTGCTGGACGTCGCGGACGACGATGACGGCGCCGGAGTCGAGCTTGATGCGGCCCTGGTCGGCGAGCTGGCCGCCGCCCTCGGCGTAGAAGGGGGTGCGGTCGAGGACGACCTCGACGTCGTCGCCCTCGGAGGCGGCGGGCGAGGAGACGCCGTTGACCAGGAGGCCGACGATGGTGGACTCGCCCTGGGTCGTGGCGTAGCCGGTGAACTCGGTGGTGCCGGAGCCGTCGGCGATCTGCCGGTAGGCGGACATGTCCGCGTGCCCGGTCTTCTTGGCCTTGGCGTCGGCCTTGGCCCGGTCGCGCTGCTCCTGCATGAGGCGGCGGAAGCCGGGCTCGTCCACGGAGAGGCCCTGTTCGGCGGCCATCTCCAGGGTCAGGTCGATCGGGAAGCCCCAGGTGTCGTGGAGCAGGAACGCCTTGTCGCCCGAGAGGACCGAGCCGCCGGCGGCCTTGGTCTCGCTCACGGCCGTGTCGAGGATGTTCGTGCCGCCCTTGACGGCCTTGAGGAACGCGGCCTCTTCGGCGAGCGCGACGGTCTCGATGCGCTTGCGGTCGGTGACGAGCTCCGGGTACTGCAGGCCCATGGTGTCGACGACGACGCCGATGAGGTCCTGGACGACCGGCCCGGTGGCACCCATGAGGCGCATGTTGCGAATCGCGCGGCGCATGATGCGGCGCAGCACGTAGCCGCGGCCCTCGTTGCCGGGGGTGACCCCGTCCCCGATGAGCATGGCGGAGGTGCGGATGTGGTCGGCGACCACGCGCAGCGAGACGTCCGTGGCTGTGTTCGCGGCGGAGCCGCTGTACTGCACGCCGGTCAGCTCGGTGGCCTTGTCCATGACCACGCGCAGGGTGTCGGTCTCGTACATGTTCTGCACGCCCTGCAGGATCATCGCGAGGCGCTCGAGGCCGAGGCCGGTGTCGATGTTCTGCGACGGCAGGTCGCCGAGGATCGGGAAGTCGTCCTTCCCGTCGCCGGCGCCGCGCTCGTACTGCATGAAGACCAGGTTCCAGATCTCCACGTAGCGCTCGTCGTTGACGGCGGGGCCGCCCTCGACGCCGAACTCGGGACCGCGGTCGTAGTTGATCTCCGAGCACGGGCCGCAGGGGCCGGGGACGCCCATGGACCAGAAGTTGTCCTTCTTGCCCAGGCGCTGGATGCGCTCGGCGGGGACGCCGATCTTCTCGCGCCAGATCTGCTCGGCCTCGTCGTCGTCGAGGTAGACGGTGATCCAGAGCTTCTCGGGCTCCAGGCCGTAGCCGCCGTCCGCCACGGAGCTGGTGAGCAGCTCCCAGGCGTACTGGATGGCGCCTTCCTTGAAGTAGTCCCCGAAGGAGAAGTTGCCGCACATCTGGAAGAACGTGCCGTGGCGGGTGGTCTTGCCGACCTCTTCGATGTCCGGCGTGCGCACGCACTTCTGCACGCTGGTGAGCCGGGGCGCGGGCGGCTTGACCTCGCCCAGGAAGTACGGCTTGAAGGGGACCATGCCCGCGGGCACCAGCAGCAGAGTCGGGTCGTCCGCGATGAGCGACGCCGAAGGGACAACGGCGTGACCGCGCTCCTCGAAGAAGCTCAGCCAGCGGCGGCGGATTTCAGCCGACTCCATCAGTGGTCCTCATTCCGGTTGTACGAAAACTTCGGTCGTTCGGTGGTCTTGTCGTGCTGGTCGGGCTCGATGGCCCGCAGTCGCCGCGGCCCGGGCAGGGCGGTGACGTTGTCGGGCCGGGCCGGGTCCATGTCGTCCCGCCCCAGCCCCAGTGCGTCGTTCAGCTCGTCCTCGCGCTGCGTCATTCCCGCCTTGACGTCGAGGGCGAAGTCCTTGAGGCGGTGCCCCGCCTCAAGGGCCTTGTCGGCGGCCTGGGCGGCGAGGCTCTCCGGCGTCAGCTTCTTGAGCCGGCGGTTGACCTTGGTGGTGGCCCACACGCCGGCGGCTGCGCCGGTGGTGAACCAGAAGGCTCGGCGGAACATCGGAGTCTCAGCCCTTCTGCTTCCGGCGCCGGGCCGACGGCACCGTACGGCCGACGATCACGGTACGCCGGGATGTCTTCGGCGGCGCTCCGGCCGGTGCCGGGTCCGTCTTGCCCAGTGCCTTGCGCACTCCGTAGCCGAAGGCCGCGACCTTGACCAGCGGCCCGCCGAAGGCGGAGGCCACGGTGGAGGACAGGGCGGAGGCGTTGGAGGTGACCTCCTGGACGTCGCTCGCGATCGCGTCGACCCGGTCGAGCTGGGTGCGCGCGGAGCGGACCGTCGTGGAGGCGTCGGCCAGCAGCGGCACCGCCTGCTCGGTCACCTCGGCCACGAGCTTGCCGGTCGCCTTGAGCACCTGGGCCAGCCTCACCAGTACCACGGCGAGGAAGGAGACCAGGATGGCCCAGAAGACGGCCACGAGGATCCCGGCCACCTCTCCACCGGACACGTCACACCGCTCTCTGTCTGTACTCGGACTGCTGGCTGTACTGCTTCTGTCAATGGCCCTACGACCCTATCGCGCCGGAGATCCCCACCCATACCGCAATACCGGCACCCGCGCGAGCGCCTTGTACGCAGCGCTGCGGGAGCAGTACCCTCCGTGTCCCATGCGACACAGACCCCTCCGCAACACCGCCCGGGGCAATCTTCCCTCGGAGCTGGGCCGGTTCGTCGGGCGGGGGGCCGAACTCGCCGGACTGGGGCGGCTCCTGGAGTCCTCCCGGCTCGTCACCGTGACCGGCGTCGGCGGGGTGGGCAAGTCCCGGCTGGTGCTCGCGGCAGCCCGGGCCGCCGCGATCAGGGGGGAGGAGCCCCACCGCGACGGTGTGTGGCTGGCCGAGCTGGCGTCCGTACGCGATCCGGCGCTGCTGGAGCTCGCCGTGGCCGAGGCGCTCGGGCTGACCGACCACACCACCCGCCCGCCACGGGAAGTACTGACCGCACACCTGTCCGGGCGGCGGCTGCTGCTGGTCCTGGACGGCTTCGAGCAGCTGGTGGAGGAGACGGCCGCCCTCGTACGGGGCCTGCTGCGGGCCTGTCCCGGCCTGCGGGTGCTCGCGGCGGGCCGGCGCCCGCTGGACCTGGACGGGGAGCGGGTCTTCCCGCTGGCCCCGCCCGCGCCGGAGGAGGCCCTCGCGCTGCTGGCCGAGCGGCTCGGCGCGGCCGATCCGGCGTTCGCGGTGACCGCGGCGAACCGGCCGGCCCTGGTCGAGCTGTGCGCGCGGCTCGACGGGATCCCGCTGGCCCTGGAGCTGGCGGCGGGCCGGCTGCGGACCCTGTCCCCGGAGCAGGTGCTGGCCCGGCTGGAGGACCGCTTCGCGCTGCTGACGGGCGGGGCCCGCGGGGGGCTCCCCCGGCACCGGGCGCTGCGCACGGCCATCGGCTGGAGCCACGAGCTGTGCACGGCCGCGGAGCGGTTGATGTGGGCGCGGCTGTCGGTGTTCGCCGGGCACTTCGACCTCGACGCCGCCGAGTACGTGTGCGCGGGGCCGGACCTGCCCATGGACGAGGTGCTGGACCTGGTCGGGGAGCTGCTGGCCCAGTCCCTGCTGGTGCGGGAGGAGACCCCGGCCGGGGTGCGCTACCGGATGCTGGAGACCGTACGGGCGTACGGCGCGGGCTGGCTGGAGTCGCTCGGCGACGCCGGCCGGCTGCGGCGGCGGCACCGGGACTGGTACATGGGACTGGCCACCTGGTGCGAGCTGGACTGGTTCAGCCCCCGTCAGGAGGCGGTGGCCGCGCTGGTGGAGGCGGAGCTGGCGAACCTGCGGCTCGCGCTGGAGTGCTGCCTGGACGAACCGGACGAGGCGCACCTGGGCCAGTACCTGGCGGGCACGCTGTGGTTCTACTGGGCGGGCTGCGGCCGGCTCACCGAAGGCCGGCACTGGCTGGACCGTTCCCTGGAGGCGGCCGGGCAGCCGGAGGAGTACGAGCCCTCGCGGCTGAAGGCGCTGTGGGTGCTCGGCTACGTGACGGCTCTGCAGGGGGACGCGGTGGCCTCGATGAGCGCCCTGTACGAGTGCCGGGACGCGGCGGCGCGGACGGGCAACGCGGTGGCGGCCGCGTACGCGGTGCACCGGCTGGGCTGCCTGGCGCTGGTCTCGGACGACATGGCGCGGGCCGGGGAGCTGCTGGGCGCGGCGCTGGAGCGCTACCGGGCGGCCGGGGAGCTGAACAGCAACGTCCTGATGTGCCAGGTGGAGCTGGCGATGGCGCTGGCCTTCCAGGGGGACCTGGCGGGCGCGGCGACGCTGTGCGGCGAGGTGCGGGAGATCTGCGAGGAGCGCGGCGAGCGCTGGACGAAGGCGTACGCCCTGTACGTCCTGGCGTACGCGGCCCTGGACGCGGGGGGCACGGCCGAGGCGCGACGGCTGCTGACAGAGTGCGTGACGATCAACCACGCGTTCCACGACCTGGTGGGGCTGGTGCTCGCGCTGGAGCTGCTGGCCCTGGTGACGGCCGCGGAGGGCGATCCGGTGGAGGCGGCCGTGCTCCAGGGCGCGGCGGAGCCGATGTGGGGCGGGGTGGGGCTCCAGCTGTTCGGCTCGGGGTACTTCAACGCGCCGCGGCTGATGTGCCGGGAGCGGGCCGGTGAGCTGCTGGGCACCGAGCGGTACGCGGTGTACGCGGCCGAGGGGCGGGTGCTGAGCCGGGAGGCGCTGGTGGGGCGGGCGCTGAGCGGCCCCGGGGAGCGGGGCGGGACGGTCCCCGCGCCGCGGCCGGCCTGGCGGGGCGGACCGCGGGGCTCCCGGGTGTCGCGCCGGGCGGCGGCCGACCAGCCGTAGCGGGCCGTGCCGGGGTGGGGCGGGCGCCCGGGTACGGGAAAACCCGCCGTCCCCCGGAGGGGACGGCGGGCTTCGACCAGCCTGTGAGGGCTACGCCTGCGTCAGCGGGCGTAGTACTCGACGACCAGCTGCTCGTCGCAGATGACCGGGATTTCCTTGCGGTTCGGGTCGCGGTCCAGGCGGAAGGCCAGGGCCTTCAGGTTGACCTGCAGGTAGCGCGGGGTCTCGCCCTCGCCTGCGTAGCCACCCTCACGGGCAACCTGGAACGGAACCTTCTCGCGGCTGCGCTCGCGCACCGTGATGACGTCGTCCGGACGGACGCGGAACGACGGCTTGTCGACCTTGTCGCCGTTGACCTCGATGTGGCCGTGAACGACCATCTGGCGGGCCTGGTAGATGGTGCGGGCGATGCCCGAACGCAGGACCAGGGCGTCGAGGCGACGCTCGAGCTCGACGACCAGCGCCTCGCCCGTCTTGCCTTCGGCCTTCTTCGCGCGGTCGTACGCGCGGGCCATCTGACGCTCAGAGATGTCGTACTGAGCGCGCAGACGCTGCTTCTCCAGCAGACGAACCTTGTAGTCCGAGTTCTGCTTGCGGCCACGGCCGTGCTCGCCCGGCGGGTAGGGGCGGGCCTCGAAGTACTTGACGGCCTTCGGGGTCAGCGCAATGCCGAGGGCACGCGACTTCTTGACCTTGGGTCGCTTCTGGTTCACGTGGAACCTACCTCCATGTAAGTTAGGTGAGGCTTACCTTAGCGAGGAGGACGTAATGTCTCGACCACATGGGATCCCCCTGCCCAGTGCGCGTCGAAGTTCAGATTCCAACGAAACGGAATCTGCTTTCGACGACGATAAGCAAGGTCAGCCGCGTCCCAGGGAAGGCGTTCGGCAGCTCACCGGAGCCGAACGCGTACGAACCCTCGTAGAGTCCAACGCCTCAGTATCCCTCACTCTGCCGGGTGCTCACGACACGCATGAGCCGACGGAGTTCGGGACGGGAATGCCGGCCGCGCGGACCGTCACCCCGGACGGGGACGTGATTCTCCTTGTTTCCGGGGAATCCGCGGCTGCCAGGGCAGCCGCTCACGCCCAGGACGACGACCTCACCGCCGTGATCGAGATCACGGACGTGGCGCCGGTGTCCGTGACCCATCGTATCCGAGGCCGCGCGTGGCTGGCCGGGTGGCTGACGGCGGTCCGCGGGGATGAGCGCGCGGCCTGCGCGGCGCTGCTCGCCGAGCGCCACCCGGTGGGCGAGCTGCTGGGGCTGTCGGAGTCCCTGGACGCCCCGTACAGCGGGCGTTCGGCGTGGACGCTGCTGCGCCTGGAGGTCGGGGAGATCTCGGTGGACGACCTGTGGGGCGCCGAGCACGTGGAGCCGGAGGACCTGGCCGAGGCCGAGCCGGACCCGATGGTGGCGCACGAGAGCGAACTGCTCCAGCACCTGCACTCGGCCCACGGCGACCGGCTCGGCGGGCTGGGCGGACTGCTCGGCGCGCGCGAGGCGGACGGCATGACCGCCGTACCGCTGGCCCTGGACCGCCTCGGCCTGCGCGTGCGCTTCACGGGCGGCGCGGCCGGCTCGTTCGACGCCCGCTTCGACTTCCCGGAGCCGGTGGCGGACATCTGCGGCCTGCGCCGGGCGATGCACACCCTCTTCTCGGCGGCCTCGCACTAGGGGTGTCGTCAACGTCGTTCCGTACGCCCGCAGGGCGGGCCGTGCGGTGTCCGGTGCGTGCGCTCGCAAGGCGGAGGGTCGCCCGTGTACCGGATGTACACGGGCGATCCCGACAACGCGGCGAGCGTGCGGGCCAGACACCGCACGGCAGGAACGAGTGTGACGACACCCCTAGGAGCGGGCCTGGGGGCAGGTGGCCAGCATCTGCTGGAGCGCGAGTTTCTCGGGGGCCGTGACGGACAGCCGGTACTTGGCCTTGATGCCGGTGTAGCGGCGCGCGTACGTGCACCAGTACGTGGTGAGCGGCGGCTTCCACTTGTCGGCGGTCTTGCTGCCCTTGTCGTAGTTGGTCTGCTTGTCCACGGCGAGCAGGACGTCGAGGTCGTTGGCGTACTCCAGCCGGCGCTGCGGGGTCCAGGCGTACGCGCCGCCCCGCCAGGCGGCGCCGAGCGCGACGACGTGGTCGGTCTGGATCTGCGAGGCCCGCCGGTAGGTATAGGGGAGCAGCTTGCCGGTGTACGGGTCGGGCAGGACGCCCGACAGGACGACGCAAGGGTTGCGGTCCCCCTCGCGCAGCTCCTGGAGGTCCCGGCGCAGTACGTCGTCGCGGGTTATCTGTACCTCTGTCCTTCTCTCGATGCACGTGAGGGACAGGCGTAACCCTTCCCTGTGGCTCGCCGTTATCAGTCACACCATGAGGCACATGGGCGAAATCGACGGAAGAGCACAGTTGCCATGACGTTACGTACGGAGAAGGCCATCTCTCCCACCTCCGGACAGGTGACCTGGCTCCTGGTGGACCAGCAGACGTACCACCCTCACCCCGAGGCTCGGGAGTTCGCCCTGTATCTGCGCGGGGCGGGCCGCTCGCCACAGACACAGCGTGCGTACGTCCCCCGGGTCGGTCGTTTCCTCACGTGGTGCGCGGAGCGGGGCGTCGACTGGAAGACCGCTCGGCTCGGGGACATGACCCTGTTCAAGTTCCATGTCGAGCGGACGCCCACACGACGGGGGCAGCTGCCGTCCGGCAAGACGGTCAACGCCACGCTCACTGCGGTGTGCGAGTTCCTGCGCTTCTGCGCCGTGCACGGCTACGTGAACCACGAGGTTGCCGCCCGGCTCAGCGAACCTCGCTTCCTCGCCTACGCCCCGACCGGCTTCGATCCTGGTGAGGGTGGCCAGCACCTGATGGTCAAGGCCCGCGTCCTGAAAGCGCCAGAGATCGAACTGGCACCTGCCACTCTCAGCGAACCTCAGGTGGGTCAGATCCTCGAATCCGCACACACCGCCCGCGACCGGCTGCTGCTGACCGTTCTCGTGACAGGCGGGCTCCGGATCGGCGAGGCGCTCGGACTGCGGCGGGAGGATATGCATCTACTCCCGGACTCCACGCACCTCGGGTGCCGGGCCCGTGGCGCGCACCTGCACGTCCGACCACGCCAGGACAACGAGAACGGAGCCCGCGCGAAAGCCGGCCGCCATCGGATGGTGCCGCTGGCGCAGGGGGCGGTTCACCGGTACCGCGAACACCTCACCGAGCGAGAGGGGGTGAGCGAAGCCGCCGACTGCGACTACGTGTTCGTCAATCTCGTCGGCGGCTATGCGGGCCGTCCCATGACCTACTCCAACGCCAAACAGGTCATCGAGCGGATCGGGAAGCGCTGCGGCTTCCGCGCCCGCCCGCACATGATGCGGCACACGGCGGCGACTCAGTGGATCCGCGGCGGAGTCGCCCCTGATGTCGTGCAGACCCTGCTGGGACATGCGTCCTCGGCAAGCACCGCCGTCTATCTGCACGCCCAGGACGAGGATCTGCGTGCCGCTGTCGACCGTCTCGCCCCGGAGGTCGCCCGATGACGGCTGCCACCGCCCTCGCCGTCGTCGCCCCACTCGACCGCAGCGGTCCCGAGTGGTCCGATTGGCTCTCCAGGCTTCTCGCTCCCGCCTGGCGGACGAGCGAGTGGGACGACAGCAGAGCACTGTTCACAGCGAACCCGAGCAATCCGGCAACCAGTGTTTTCGCATGTGTCGTGACGGCCTGCGCCACTCACGTGGCGAGCAACGGCAGCCGTTGTGCGGCGTGCAAGAAGGCCCGCCATCTCCAGGGCACTCCGGTGGACTTCGACACGACGCACGCCCCGTCATCCCGGCGTCGGCCCAACGTCACCGACGGCATCCAGCCCGGAGTGTCACAGTTCTCGCTGTCCGGCGTGGCCCCGGGCGTGCGCCAGGAGATTCTCTACGGCCTCCGGCAACGTGATGCCGCCGGAATCAGCCTGGTTCCCCAACGCGTCCGCCATCTCGTGGCCGGGCTGCCCACAGGACTTGGGTCACTCCTGAGCCTGGGTGAGGACTTCGCCTCAGGGCTGCCGGCTGCTACCGCCGGGGTGCTCAACGGCATCCTGCTCCATGTGCGCCGCGCGCATGTCGAGTTCGAGGGCGGCGACCCGACCTCTGGTGACGTGTGGGAATGCGCCCTGGTAGGGCTCACTGCCGGGCGCGGGCGGAAGTACGTTGCAGTCCACGGGGTGATCGACTTCCGCCCCGTCCGCCAGCAGTGGCTGCGCGAACTGCTCAAGGAGTACGGCCGCACGGCGCGGCCTTGCGTCCTGGACCTGAGGCAGGCCGTGTACGCGGCGGCGATCGCTTCCACTGCCCTGACACGCCGCCCGGACGGCGAGGTGCCCGAGCGGTTGTCGATGGCGGACATGAACTCCGTCGTGGACATGTTCCGCATCACGAAGCGTCCCGAGGATGGTCACGATTACTCCACGAGTCACCGTAGGGCTCTTCTCCACTCTTGGCGCAGGCTCCTGGAGTTCGCGCGCCAGGCCGGGATGATGGACCACGTGCCCGGGGGCTTCGCGCTCAATCCCCGCTTCCACAGCATCGCCGCAGTAGAGGTCTCCGAGGACGACATCGGCCGGACCGTTCCCGAACACGTCATCGCCCAGCTCGACGCGCACATTGGCCTGCTGGGCACCTCGACCGCGTACGAGAGCGGCGGCTGGACAGCCGCCGACTTCGCGCGGATGTACCAGTTGGTCTACGGGATTCTCCGGGACACCGGCCGCCGCCCGGGCGAGGTCACCAGCCTGCGCCGCGACTGCCTGGAGTGGATCGACGGCAAGCCGACCTTGATCTACGACAACCACAAGCGACGCCGACACGGCCGCCGCCTCCCAGTCTCCGCGAGCACCGCTCAGGCGATCGAAGCCTGGCAAAGGGAACTCGACCGTCTCCCGGCCGTCCCGGCATGCACGCAGTGGCTGTTCCCCTCTCCGGGACAGCGAAACCGCCCGCGCCGCGGCCATCTGGCCGCCTCACAGTT
This sequence comes from Streptomyces sp. NPDC002044, assembly GCF_040296725.1. Lineage (NCBI taxonomy): Bacteria > Bacillati > Actinomycetota > Actinomycetes > Kitasatosporales > Streptomycetaceae > Streptomyces > Streptomyces sp. NPDC002044. Next base: position 13,173 of record NZ_JBEOXU010000074.1, on the reverse strand, counting down.
CTGCAACAGGATCTTCCGCGACTGGGTGGACGAACTGATCCCGGACATCGCGGACGAGCGCCTGGACGACAACGGTGATCCCCTCGCCTACGACCGTACCCAGATCGTCCCGTACGGCTTCCGCCATGCGTACGCCCAGCGCCACGCGGACGCCGGGACCCGTCCCGATGTCCTCCGGGAACTCATGGACCACCGTTCCCTGGACGTCACGATGGGCTACTACAAGGTCTCCCTCAGCAGGAAGCAGGAGGCTGTCAGGACGGTCGCGGCGCTCGCCGTCGACCGGCACGGCGAATCCCGCGGCTTCGGAGATCCCCTGGCCTACGAAGTGGAGAGCGTCGGGGTCCCGTACGGCGGCTGCACCGAGCCGAGCAACGTTAAAGCCGGAGGTGGGCACTGCCGCATCCGCTTCCAGTGCGCCGGCTGCGACTTCTACCGACCGGATCCCTCCTACCTTCCTGCCCTTGAACAGCAGATCGCGGACCTGCGGGCCGACAAGGAGGCAGCCTCGGCCATGGAGGCCGCCGACTGGGTCGTACGCAACCTCGACGACCAGATCCGCGCCTACTCGAAGTCGGCCGCCGAGATGCGGCGAAAGCTCGACGCGATGCCTGCCGAGGAACGGGCGGTGGTCGAGTCGGCCTCACGGGAGCTGCGCAAGGCGCGCTCGGCCGCAGCCTTCTTCCCCGTACAAGCGCTGACGACGCGGAGCCCCGAATGAAGCGAACAACCCTCGCCGACACCAACGGCCGGGACGTGCGAGTCGAGCGCCTGCGCGCCAGCCGCACCCAGGACAGCGAGGCCAAGACTGCGCGCGCGCTCGACGCGGTACTCCGCCTTCTCAGGGCGGGCAGGCGGATCACCATCGCCCAGGTGGCCCGAGACGCGTCGGTGTCCACTTGGTTCGTCTACAACCAGCCCCAAGTACGCGACGCCGTTCGGACCGGCATGGCCACCCAGCGCGAACAGGGTCTGCAGAAACCACCTGCTCCCGGCAGGCAGCAGGTGTCACCCGCTGGTTTGCAGACGGAGCTCGCTCTGGCACGAGACGAGATCAGGGACCTCAAGAAGGAGCGGGACCGGCTCCGAGAACATGTCCGGCTGTCCCTAGGAGCGGAAATCGAGGAGGTCGACCGCCACCGACTGGTGGAACGCGTCCAGCAGCTGGAACGCGACAACGCATCCCTGAACGCCGAACTGACCAACACCCGGGACCAACTGGCGGCCCTGGAAGGACGTCTACGGGAAACCGAGGACGACCTCACGGCCGCCAGAGCGGGACTCCGGCGCGCCATGCGGGCCGTGCCCCCACGCTGACCTCTACGACATCCATCCGGCGCGGCCGAGGAGGTCGGCCGCTGCCATCCTGACGTTGTGGTTCTCGTCGTGCAGGAGCGCGCGGGCTGCCGAGCCGTAGGCAGGCTCGTCGTCAGTTTCCTGCAGCAGATAGACCATGGCTCGTCGTCTGACCCAGTGATCCGGATCGCTCAGTGCATGCACAAGTGCCTCGGCTGCCCCGCTGTACAGATCTGCCAGAGTCTTCGCTGCCTCCATACGGACTCGGCGGTCGGGGTCGTCGGCGAGGGCCGCGAGCAGCGCGTCTTGGGCACGACCGGCAAGAGGGAGACGCCCGCCCAGGGTGTAGGCGGCAGTACCTCGCTCGCAGGCAGAATCCGAGCCGGTCAGGTGATCGACGAGTTCCTCATAGCTGCCTTGGTATTGGTCGCGGAAGTCGGGGGCAAGCCCGCACTCCGGCAGACCGTCGAGCCAGTGCTCGTACCAGCTGAGGAAGTCCGGCTGAGGGAGGAACGTGGGAGGGGTAGCCAGGTCTCCGAGGTTGGCGTCCAGGAGTCGGCCTCGGGCAGGCCCGGTGATGACCAGCAATGTCATCTCCAGGCAGCCCCGGTGGACAACAGGATGGGTGCCCGCGTACGGATCAACCTGATCAGCGCAGAGCGCCCACTGCTCGGGTATACCGCCGGTCGGATCCAGGGCAAAAGGCCGCCCCAGTTGCTGACGGGCATCAGGGATGTCACGGACGTTCCAGCGGGTCAGCGGCAGAAGGCCGTAGTCGGGGCCTATACCTCCGTTGCCGACTTCGCGTAGGAACGTGCGATACGCGGAGGGAAGGCGGGCGCCGTGGACCGCCTCGAAGGCGGCCACGCGCTGTTCGCTGAGCGGGGGACCCAGCCGTCGGCCGCCAGGTGCTCGCACGAAGGTCCGCGGACGAGGGACCGGCTCCGAGCATGCTGCGGACAGCTTGGTGTGAATGCGGGCGACGACGTCGTCCATGGGTCTTCTTCCGAGATGCGGCGAAACCTTGGGTGTGCCGCGTTCGCCGACATCCTATGCGCAGGCGCCTCAGGGCCAAGCGGGCCGGCTGCCGGTCCGCCCTGTCTCAGGCGCCGCGCTTGACCTGTGACTCATGTGCCTAGCAGTACGCACCGTCAACGATCCCCCACGCACGCTGCGAGAACGGCTCAACCATGGCGCGAAGCATAGAGATAACGCGGGTGTCGCAGCCGTTGCGCCCGCCGACGGCGTCGGTCTCGTCCGACCAGCCGCGGCCGAAGTTCTCCCTCTTGTACGTCTGCCAGTTCTTTCCCCACTCGACCGTGAGCCCGGCCAGCAGGGTCCTGGCGGCGGCCGCGTCCGGCGGAAAGCCGGGGCCGGCCAACGGCACGCGCACGACCAGGGCCTCGGCGCTGGCCCGGGCCGCCACCGCGTCGCCGTGGTGGCACCCGGTCGCGGCCAGCAGCAGCGCCGCCGTCGCGGCGGTGAGCGGAGCACGACGTCCCATGTCCGGAGCCTAGGGGGCACCGCTGCCCGGCGCCCGCCGGGCCGGGGCCGTCCACGTCAGGAGCCGCCGCGCAGCCGTTCCCGTACCTTCTCCACCACGTCGGCGTAGCGCGCCTCGGCCCCGTAGCGGGTCGGCTCGTAGTAGTGCTTGCCGTGGATCTCGTCCGGCGCGTACTGCTGGGCGGCGATGGCGCCAGGCACGTCGTGCGGGTAGACGTACCCCTGCGCGTGCCCCAGCTTGGCCGCGCCCTTGTAGTGCCCGTCCCGCAGGTGCGTCGGGACGGAGCCCGCGAGGCCCGCCCGTACGTCGGCCAGAGCCGCGCCGATCGCGGTGGTCGCGGTGTTCGACTTGGGGGCCAGCGCCAGCGCGATGGTCGCGTGCGAGAGGGTCAGCGCGGCCTCCGGGAAGCCGATCATCGCCACCGCCTGGGCCGCGGCCACCGCGATCGGCAGCGCCGTCGGGTCCGCCAGGCCGATGTCCTCGCTCGCGGAGATCATCAGGCGCCGGGCGATGAACCGGGGGTCCTCCCCCGCGTCGATCATCCGGGCCAGGTAGTGCAGCGCCGCGTCCACGTCGGAGCCGCGGATCGACTTGATCAGGGCGCTCGCCACGTCGTAGTGCTGGTCTCCGTCGCGGTCGTAGCGCACGGCCGCCCGGTCGACGGCCTCCTCGACCGTTTCGAGGGTGATCTCCTCCTCGCCCTTGGCGATGGCCGACCCGGCCCCCGCCTCCAGCGCCGTCAGCGCCCGCCGGGCATCGCCGCCGGCGATCCGCAGCAGGTGGGCCTCGGCGTCGGCGGGCAGGGTCACCGCTCCGCCGAGACCCCGCTCCTCGGTCAGCGCCCGCCGCATCAGGGCGGTCAGATCCTCGTCCGTCAGCGGTTCCAGCGTCAGCAGGAGCGAGCGCGACAGCAGCGGGGAGATGATCGAGAAGTAGGGGTTCTCCGTGGTGGCCGCGATCAGCGTCACCCAGCGGTTCTCCACGGCGGGGAGCAGCGAGTCCTGCTGGGCCTTGCTGAAGCGGTGGATCTCGTCGAGGAAGAGGACGGTCTCCTTGCCGTAGCCGCCGGCCGCGCGCCGGGCGCCCTCGATGACCGCGCGGACCTCCTTGACGCCGGCGGTGATGGCCGACAGCTCGACGAACCGCTTCTGCGTCGCCTGGCTCACCACGTACGCGAGGGTGGTCTTGCCGATGCCGGGAGGGCCCCAGAGGATCACCGACGAGGCGCCGGCCGGGCCGCCCGCGCCGTCGCCGACCAGGCGCCGCAGCGGGGAGCCGGGCTTGAGCAGGTGCTGCTGGCCGACGACCTCGTCCAGGGTGCGCGGGCGCATCCGTACGGCGAGCGGAGAGCTGGACGGGTCCTTCTCCTGGCGTTCCTCGGCTGCGGCGGTGAAGAGATCTGGTTCCACACCGGAAGCCTATGCGAGCCCGCTGACAGGCCGCCCGGCTCAGGAGGTCCAGAAGTCCCACCAGCGCGTCAGGATCAGCATGCCGATGATCCCGATGTGCAGGACGGGGAGCACCCAGGTGAACTCGGCGAAGAAGCCCCGCAGCCAGCCCGGTGCGGGCAGCAGCCCTGCGCGGACGTTGTGCGAGGTGACGTACCAGAACATGACGATCGTGGCGACCCAGGCCAGGGAGCACCACAGGCAGAGGGAGTTGATGTTGTACAGGGACTGGTAGGTCAGCCAGGCGCAGAAGACGACGCCGAAGAGGGTGCCCGCGTTGAGGGTGAGCCAGTACCAGCGGCTGAACCGGGCTCCGGCCAGCAGGCTCATGCCGACGCAGACCACGATCCCGTAGGCGACCAGTCCGAGCATGGGGTTCGGGAAGCCGAAGACGGCCGCCTGGTCGCTCTTCATGATGTTGCCGCAGGAGACGACCGGGTTCAGGCTGCAGCCCGGGGTGAAGTTCGGGTCCTCCAGCAGCTTGAACTTGTCGATCGTGATCACCCAGGCGGCCAGCAGCCCCGCGGCCCCGGTGATCACCAGCAGCAGGGCCAGGGCCCGGCTGCCCCCGACCGTCGTCCTCGGGGCGGTGTCCGCGTCCGTACCTCGTGTCGTCATACCGCCCGCTCCACATCTGCAAGGTCACCAAGCACCGGCCATTGTGCCGTACGGGGCTGTGTGTCCACCGTTCGACGGACATAAGGACGGTACGCACGGGGGGACCGGTGGACACGGTTCCGGCAGACGATTCAAGGCATGACACGGAACGCGGTGGAGGTGCGGGGGCTTCGCAAGCAGTACGGCGAGGTCACCGCGGTCGACGGGCTGGACCTGACGATCCGCCCGGGTGAGGTCTTCGGACTCCTCGGGCCCAACGGGGCGGGAAAGAGCACGACGGTGGAGATACTCCAGGGCCACCGGGACCGGGACGGCGGCGAGGTGTCGGTGCTCGGCGCCGACCCGGCGCGCGCGGGCCGGGCCTGGCGCTCGCGGGTCGGCATCGTCTGGCAGGACGAGTCGGCGCCCGCCGAGCTGACCGTACGGGAGACGGTCGAGCACTTCGCCCGCTACTACCCGGCGCCCCGCGACCCGGCGGAGGTGATCGCCCTCGTCGGCCTGGAGCAGAAGCGGGACCACCGGGTGAAGGGCCTCTCCGGCGGCCAGCGGCGCCGGCTCGACGTGGCGCTCGGCGTCATCGGAGACCCGGAGCTGCTGCTCCTGGACGAGCCGACGACCGGCTTCGACCCGGCGGCCCGGCGGCAGTTCTGGGACCTGATCCGGCTGCTGGCAGGGGCGGGCACCACCATCGTGCTCACGACCCACTACCTGGAGGAGGCCGAGGCGCTCGCCGACCGCCTCGCGGTGATCGCGCGCGGCAGGGTCGTCGCCGAGGGCGAGCCGGCGGAGCTGCGGGCCCGGTTCGGTACCGGCGCCACCGTCGCGTGGACCGAGGCCGACGGCTCCGGGCGCAGCCTGCGGACCGAGACCCCCACCCGTACGGTCGCCGAGCTGATGTCCCGCTTCGACGGCGAGATCCCGGGTCTGCGGATCACCCGCCCCACCCTGGAGGACGTGTACCTGCGCCTCACCGGACAGCTCGTCCGGCCCGCCGCCGAGCAGGCCCCGCAGCCGGAGGAAGCCCGATGAGCCGGAACACGACCGCCGCCGACCACGCCCCCGCCACCGCCGATCCGCTCGCGCACACGGCGAAGGCCCTGCCCGGCGCCTGGGCGCTGGGGCTGAGCCGGGGTGCCCTGGAGATCCGGCAGTTCGTCCGCCAGCGCGACGCGATGATCTTCACCTTCGCCTTCCCCATCGTCTTCCTCGCCCTGTTCGCCTCGATCTTCAGCGACAGCCTGGAGGGCACCGGGATCACCGCCTCCCAGCTCTACGCGGCGGGCATGGTCGCCGCCGGCATCATGTCCACCAGCTTCCAGTCGCTCGGCATCTCCATCGCCGTCGAGCGCGACGAGAAGGTGCTGCGGCGCCTGCGCGGGACCCCGATGCCCCCGGCGGCGTACTTCCTGGGCAAGGTCTGGATGGTGCTGGCCACCGGGCTGGCCGAGACCGCGATCCTGCTGCTGGTCGGCTCCACCCTGTTCGGCCTCGACCTGCCCTCCTCCCTCTCCAAGTGGCTGACGTTCGGCTGGATCTTCGCCCTGGGCCTGGCCGGGTGCGCCCTGCTGGGCATCGCCATCAGCAGCCTGCCCAAGTCCGGCAAGAGCGCCAGCTCCGTGGTGGTCCTGCCGTTCCTGATCCTCCAGTTCGTCTCCGGGGTCTTCATCCCGGTCAACCAGATCCCCGACTGGCTGCTGAACGTCGGGGCGCTGTTCCCGCTCAAGTGGATGTGCCAGGGTCTGCGCGGAGTGTTCCTGCCCGAATCGGCCGCCGTCCTGGAACAGGCCGGCAGCTGGGAGTACGGAAAGACGGCCCTGGTCCTCGGGGCCTGGGTCGTCGGAGGATTGGTCCTGTGCCTGCTGACCTTCAAGTGGAAGAACCATCGAGACGGCTGAGCGGCTTCACGCGGACGGCGGGAGCACGCGAGCCCCACGTCTGGGACCGCGCGTTCCTGCCGTGGGACGCCTACTTCGGCGTGGTGTGGCTGGCGACAGCGGTCTTCGTCCTCGGCGCCGACTTCCCCTCGCTGCGCTACCGGGCCCCCGCCCTCGTCCTGCTGGCCCTGCTGGTCCCCTGGTACCAGTGGGCCGGGCGGCCGCTGCTCCTGCTGGAGCCGGGGGCGCGGCCGGCGGCGGCGGCCCGCTACCTGAACGTGGTGCTGCTGCTGTTCCTGCCGGCCGCGTGCCTGGTCGGCGAGACCCGGCTGATCACGTTCGCGCTCGCCCCGCACTTCTTCATGCTGGTGCGGCTGCGCCGGGCGGTGCTGTCGATGGCGGCGCTGACGCTGGTGCCGGTCGCCGGGTGGGGGCTGCTGTGGCGGCCCGAGGGGTACGTGCTCTTCCTCAACTCCGTGTCCGCCGTCGCGACCTTCACCTTCTCCTCGTTCTTCGGTGCCTGGATCATCCGGATCATCGAGCAGAGCACGGGCCGGGCCGGGCTGATCGCCGAGCTGGAGTCCAGCCGGGAGGAGGTGGCCCGGCTGTCCGCCGAGCGCGGCGCGCTCGCCGAGCGCGAGCGCATGTCCCGGGAGATCCACGACACCCTCGCCCAGGGCTTCACGAGCCTGCTGATGCTGGCCCAGGCCGTGCGGTCGGAGCTGGCCGCCGACCCGGCGCAGGCGCGACGGCATCTGGAGCTGATGGAGGCGACCGCCCGGCAGAACCTCGCCGAGGCCCGGGCCCTGGTCTCGGGCGGCGGTCCCGCCGATCTCGACGCGGGCTCGCTGCCCGACGCCGTACGCCGCCTCGCCGCCCGGCACGACCCCCCGGCGGCCGTCTCCGTGACCGGGACGGTGCGGCCGCTGCCCCCGGGCCTGGAGGTCGTGGCCCTGCGGACCTGCCAGGAGTCCCTGGCGAACGCTGCGAAGCACGCCGGTCCGGGCGCCGCGGCGAGCCTGTCCCTGGCGTACGGTCCGACCGCCCTGACGGTGACGGTCCACGACGCGGGGCGGGGTTTCGACCCGGCCCTCCCCTCCCCCGGCTACGGCCTGCGGGGCCTGTCCGCCCGGGCCGCGGAGGCCGGCGGCACGGTCTCGGTCGCCAGCGCGGTGCCCGGGGGCACCACCGTCACCGTCACCCTCCCGATCCGCTGAGGAGCCGTACGACATGATCCGCATCCTGCTGGCCGACGACCACCCGGTGGTACGGGAGGGCCTGCGCGGCATGCTCAGCGCCGAACCGGACCTGGAGGTCGTCGCGGAGGCCGCCAACGGCCCCCAGGCCGAGGCGCTGGCCGCGGACCTGGTCCCGGAGCTCGACCTGATCCTGATGGACCTGCGGATGCCGGGCGGCGACGGCGTCGAGTCCATCGCCCGCATCACCGCGGCCGGGCTGCCGGTGCGGGTGGTGGTCCTGACGACGTACGAGAACGACCGGGACATCCTGCGCGCGGTGGAGGCGGGGGCGGCGGGCTACCTGCTGAAGGACATGGCCCGGGCGGAACTGGCGGAGGCGGTCCGGGCGGCCGTCCGCGGCGAGACCGTCCTGGCCCCCTCGGTGGCGGGCCGGCTGGTCGACCGGCTGCGCACCCGTTCGGAGCGGCCCCGGCTGTCGGAGCGCGAGGTGGCGGTGCTGCGCCTGGTCGCCGAGGGGGCGACGAACGCGGAGATCGGCCGCCGGCTGTTCGTGGCGGAGTCCACGGTCAAGACGCACCTGCTGCGGGTGTTCGCCAAACTGGAGGTCACGGACCGCACGGCGGCGGTGACGACGGCCATGCGCCACGGGCTGCTCTGAGCGCGTCCCTCCCCGGAGCGTCCCGGTCCCCGCGCCCGCACACGCCGGCGGGGCGGGGCGCAGAGCACGCCACGGCGGCTCCCCGTCCCCGCCCCGTCGGCGGCGGCCGTCAGGCCAGGCGGGCCCGGACGGTGTCGGCCAGGTCGGCGAGGGGCACGGTGCCCTGCTCGCCGGACTCCATGTCCTTGAGCTGGACGAGGCCCTCGGCGAGATCCCGCTCGCCGGCGACGACGGCGAACCGGGCACCCGACCGGTTCGCGTCCTTCATCGCACCCTTGAGGCCCTTGCCGCCGAACGAGAAGTCCGCGGCGATCCCCGCCCGGCGCAGCTCGGTGACCTTCCCGAACAGCACCCGGCGGGCCTCCTCGCCCAGCGCGACCGCGAAGACCGAGGTCGCCGCGGGGAGGTCCAGCGTGACGCCCTCCGCCTCCAGCGCGAGCACCGTGCGGTCCACGCCCAGCGCCCAGCCCACGGACGGCAGGGCGGGTCCGCCGATCATCTCGGACAGCCCGTCGTAGCGGCCGCCGCCGCCCACCGCGGACTGGGAGCCCAGGCCGTCGTGGACGAACTCGAAGGTGGTCCGGGTGTAGTAGTCCAGCCCGCGCACCAGCTTCTCGTCGTCCTCGAAGACGACGCCGGCCGCCGTCACCAGCGCCCGCACCTCCTCGTGGTACGCCTTGCAGGCGTCGCACAGGTAGTCGCGCAGCATGGGCGCGCCGACCAGCTGCGCCTGTACGGACTCCCGCTTGTCGTCGAGGACCCGCAGCGGGTTGATCGCGGCCCGGCGGACGGTGTCCTCGTCCAGGTCCAGCCCGCCGAGGAACGCCTGCAGGGCCTCCCGGTAGACGGGACGGCACTCCTTGTCGCCCAGCGAGTTGAGCAGGATGCGGAACTCGCGCAGGCCGAGCGTGCGGTAGGCCTGGTCGGCCAGAATGATCAGCTCGGCGTCGAGGGCCGGGTCCTCGGCGCCGATGGCCTCGGCGCCGACCTGCGAGAAGTGGCGGTAGCGGCCCTTCTGCGCCCGCTCGTAGCGGTAGTAGGAGCCGGAGTACCAGAGCTTGACGGGCAGCAGACCCGCCTTGTGCAGGTTGCCCTGGAGCGCGGCACGCAGCACGGAGGCGGTGCCCTCGGGGCGCAGGGCGAGCTGGTCGCCGCCCTTCGTGGTGAGGGTGTACATCTCCTTGCTCACGATGTCGGTGGACTCGCCGACGCCGCGGGAGAACAGCTCGACGTTCTCGAAGCCGGGGGTCTCGACGTACCCGTAGCCCGAGTTCCTCAGCGGCGCGGCGATCGCCTCGCGGACCGCGAGGAAGGTCGCCGACCGGGGCGGCAGCAGGTCGTACGTGCCCTTGGGGGCCTGAAAAGTACTCACGGGACTCTGGTCACATTCCTCGTCGTGGAGCGGCTTTCGGGTCCGCTGCCAGGCCGGCGGCGACCTCCCGCAGGTACGGGTTGGTCGCGCGCTCGCGGCCGATGGTGGTCTGGGGGCCGTGGCCGGACAGCACCACGGTCGAGTCCTCGAGCGGCAGGCACACGCGGCCCAGCGATTCGAGCATCTCGGCGTGGGAGCCGCCGGGCAGGTCGGTGCGGCCGATGGAGCCGGCGAAGAGCAGGTCGCCCGAGAAGAAGACCGGCGGGGTGGCTGCCAGCCCGGGCATCCGGAACGTCACCGACCCCCTGGTATGGCCCGGGGCGTGGGCGACCGAGAAGTCCATTCCGGCCAGTTTCAGGCCGGCGCCGTCGGTGAGTTCGCGGACGTCGTCCGGCTCGCCGATGGTCAGCTCGCCCATGAGCGGCATGCCGATCGAGCGGCCGAGGGCCTTCTCCGGGTCGCTCATCATGTAGCGGTCCTCGGGGTGGATCCAGGCCGGTACGCCGTGTGCTCCGCACACCGGGACGACCGAGGCCACATGATCGATGTGGCCGTGGGTCAGTACGACCGCCACGGGCTTGAGCCGGTGCTTCCTCAGCATCTCCTCGACGCCCTGGGTGGCCTGGTGGCCGGGGTCGATGATGACGCACTCCTCGCCGGCGGCGGGGGCGACCACGTAACAGTTGGTCCCCCAGGCCCCGGCCGGGAACCCGGCAATCAGCACGTTCGTCCTCAATCGTCGTCCGGCGGGAGGCTGCAGATCGGAATGCTGCTGCTCAGAGCCTACCGGCGCCGCTCATTACACAGCGAACCCATATACGGTACGGCCTATCCCAGCCCGGACAGCGGTACCAGAGACGCACAAGGAGACGACCCGGTGGTCACGAGCGATCAGCGGCGGCGCCAGCTCGCCAAAGAGAAGTACGAGCGCCAGCAGCAGCGCAGGGCCGAGGCCCGGCAGAAGACCCGCCGACGCGCGGCCGTGATCGGCGCGGCGGTGGCCGTGGTGGTCGCCACGCTCGTCGGCCTCGTCGTGGGCGGGGTCTTCGACTCGGACAAGAAGAAGGACGAGGCGGCCGACCCGGCCGCGACCCCGTCCGCCTCGCCGACGCCCCAGCAGTCCCCCTCGCCGGCGATGGCGATCGACACGAAGGCGAAGTACACCTTCGCCCTGAAGACCAGCGCCGGCGACGTCACGTTCGCGATGGACGCGGCGAAGACCCCGCAGACGGTGAACTCGTTCAAGTCGCTCGCCGACAAGGGCTACTTCGACAACACCAAGTGCCACCGGCTGACGTCGGGCGGGATCTTCGTGCTCCAGTGCGGCGACCCGCAGGGCACCGGTATGGGCGGCCCCGGCTACACCATCGCGGACGAGAACCTGGACTCCCTCGGCAAGGCGAACGAGCAGGGTCAGGTCGTCTACCCGGCGGGCACGGTGGCGATGGCCAACACCGGCCAGCCCGGCTCGGGCGGCAGCCAGTTCTTCCTCGTCTACAAGGACAGCCCGCTGGCCCCGTCGTACACGCCCTTCGGCAAGATCGACGCGGCCGGCCTGAAGGTCCTGGAGGAGGTCGCCAAGGCCGGTACGGCCGACGGCGGCCAGGACGGGGCGCCGAAGACCGAGGTGAAGATCGAGAAGGGCACCGTCACCCAGAGCTGACGGGGCCCGGCGGCCCCCGGACCGGCCGTTCCCTCCTCCGCACGCCGAGATTCCGTCGTGCGGGATGCGGACAGCCGGCCCGGCGGTCGCCTATGTTGGCGTTGTGCAGGGCGGGCGCTGCCCGCCCCAGGAAACTGTGGACGATGCCCAGGGGGCGAACCCCTCGCAGGCATCAGGTGGAGGAGGCGCTGTGAGCAGCGACCCGTGGGGCCGAGTCGACGAGACGGGCACCGTGTACGTGCGTACTGCCGATGGCGAGAAGGTCGTCGGCTCGTGGCAGGCGGGCACCCCTGAGGAGGCCCTGGCCTATTTCGAGCGCAAGTACGAGGGCCTGGTGGTCGAGATCGGCCTCCTCGAAAAGCGGGTGCGGACCACTGATCTGTCCGCCAAGGACGCGCAGACGGCCATCGACCACCTGCGCACGCAGGTGGACGAGCACCACGCCGTGGGCGACCTCGACGCCCTGCGCGTGCGGCTCGACAAGCTGGTCGCGACCGTGGAGTCGCGGCGCGAGGAGCGCAAGGTCCAGAAGGCCAGGCAGACGGACGAGGCCCGTACGGCCAAGGACGCGCTGGTCGTCGAGGCCGAGGAGCTGGCGCAGAGCGACCAGTGGCGCAGCGCCGGCGAGCGGCTGCGCGCCCTGGTGGACATCTGGAAGGCGCTGCCCCGCCTGGACCGCAAGTCCGACGACGAGCTGTGGCACCGCTTCTCGCACGCCCGTTCCGCCTTCTCCAAGCGCCGCAAGGCGCACTTCGCCTCGCTCGACGCGCAGCGCGAGGACGCCCGCAAGGTGAAGGAGAAGCTGGTCGCGGAGGCCGAGTCGCTGTCGAAGTCGGCCGACTGGGGTCCGACGGCGGCCCGCTACCGCGAGCTGATGGCGGACTGGAAGGCCGCGGGCCGGGCCCAGCGGGAGTCCGAGGACGACCTGTGGAACCGTTTCCGCGGTGCGCAGGACGTCTTCTTCGCGGCGCGCAGCGAGGTCTTCGCGGAGCGCGACGCGGAGCAGGTCGAGAACCTGAAGGTGAAGGAGGAGCTGGCCGACGAGGCCGAGAAGCTCCTCCCGGTCACCGACCTGAAGGCGGCCCGTGCCGCGTTCCGCTCGCTGAACGAGCGGTGGGAGGCCATCGGCCACGTGCCGCGCGACGCCCGGCCGAAGGTCGAGGGCCGGATGCACACGGTCGAGCGGGCGATCCAGGAGGCCGAGGAGGGCGAGTGGCGCCGTACGAACCCGGAGGCGCGGGCGCGTGCGGCCGGGCTGACGGGTCAGCTCCAGGCGGCCGTCGACAAGCTGCGCGGCCAGGTCGACGCGGCGCGCGCCGCGGGCAACAACGCGAAGGCCGACAAGCTGGGCCGTGAACTGGAGGGCCGTCAGGCCCTGCTGGACCAGGCGCTGAAGGGCCTGGAGGAGTTCGGCGGCTGACGGACCCCGGACACCGCGTACGCGGCGGTGGGCGGTCATCGGGTGCTGCCTTCCAGGAGGGCGACGAGGGTGTCCAGGTCCCGCGCCGTGGTGTGGGGGTTGAGCAGGGTGGCCTTGAGCC
>NZ_JBEOXU010000073.1:0-31779 GCF_040296725.1 Streptomyces sp. NPDC002044 | reverse complement strand
ACTCCAAGGAGCGCTACACCCTGGCGCAGACCAAGGCCAAGCTGCCGGCGTTCCGCGAGGCGTCGCCCGTCTTCGGCGACTTCCTCGGCTGGGCCCCGGCTGCGCGCCCTGGCGCTCTGCGCCGCCCTGCTCGGCCTGACCACCGTCAGCGACGCTTTCGTCTACCTGCTGCTCCAGGACCGCGCCGGCATCGGCGAGCAGTGGTTCCCGCTGCTGCCGCTGGGCACCGCCGCCGTGTTCCTGCTGCTCGCCGTACCCGCGGGCGCCCTCGCCGACCGGATCGGGCGGCGCACCGTGTTCCTCGCCGGGCACGCCCTCCTGCTGGCCGGGTACGGGCTGCTCCTGTGGGCCCCCGACTGGCCGGCCCTGCCGTACCTGGTGCTGGCGCTGCACGGCGTGTTCTACGCCGCCACCGACGGCGTGCTGCCGGCCGCCGTCGGCGCCACCGTCCCCGCGCGCCTGCGCGCCACCGGCATGGCCCTGGTCGGCACCGGCCAGGCGCTGGCCCGGTTCGGCTGCTCGCTGGCCTTCGGCGGCGCGTGGACCCTGTGGGGCGCCGGCCCGGCGCTGGCCGCGGCCGCGGCCGGACTCCTGTGCTGCGCGGCCGTCGCCGCCTACGTACTGCGCCCCGGCGCCCCGGGGGGCACACCCCCGGGGCCCGCACCCGCCCGGGCGGCCGTACCCGCGCCCTTGCCCGTGTCCGCCCCGGACGACCGGGGCCCCGCCGACCCGACCCGACGCCCGCGAGGAACCGGATGACGCTCTCCCACCGCCTGCTCGTGCTCGCCCTGGCGGTCCTGCTCCTCGGCGGCCTCGGCACCGCGCTGGTGCTGCGCGCCGCCGCACGCGCCGACCAGCCCCGGGAGGGCGGCCCCACGGTCGCCGCGGGCGAGGTCACGCTGACCCAGCGAGACCGGCTGGCCTTCCTGAACACCGCCCAGGGCCCGCACCGCGGAGCCCTCGCCACGGTTCCGGCCGACGCTCCGGAGGCCGCTCGTACCGCCTCCGGGCTCACCTGCCAGCGCTTCCACGCCGCCGCGGGCACCGGGGTCTGCCTCAGCTCCACCCCGGGCGCGCTCGCCCAGGAGAACCGGGCCGTCATCGTCGACGCCGGGCTGCGCCCGCTGTGGGACTTCCCCCTCGCCGGCACCCCCAGCCGGGCCCGGGTGTCGCCGAGCGGCCGGTTCGCGGCCTGGACCGTGTTCGTCTCCGGCGAGTCGTACGGCGCCGCGTTCTTCTCCACCCGTACCTCGATCGTGGACACCCGTACCCGGGCCCTCGAACCCGACCTGGAGAAGTTCGCCATCTCCCTGGACGGCCGGCCGTACAGCGCCGCCGACGTCAACTTCTGGGGGGTGACCTTCGCCAAGGACGACGACACCTTCTACGCGACCCTCGGCACCGCCGGACAGACTCACCTGGTCCGGGGCTCGGTGTCCCGGCGCGCGGTCACCACGCTCGCGCGGAACGTCGAGTGCCCCTCCCTGTCCCCGGACGAGACCCGCGTCGCGTACAAGAAGCGCGTGACGCGCGGCGCCTCGCTGTGGCGCGAGCACGTCCTCGACCTCAGCACTCTGCGCGAGGTGCCGCTCGCGGAGAAGCGCAGCGTGGACGACCAGGCCGTCTGGCTCGACGACCGCACCCTCGCCTACGCCCTGCCCTCCGACGGAGCCGTCGACAGCACGGACCTGTGGACCGTCCCGGCCGACGGCGGTGGCGCCCCGCGTCTCCTGGCACCCGGCGCCGCCTCGCCGGCGCGCCTGCGCTGACCCGGGACCGCCTCCGGCGGCACCGGGCGAGGGCGGCGGCGCCCCGAGGAACGGCTGCGACGCAACCCGGCACGACCGCTTCGTGACAATCCGCACATTCATCCCCAAAGCCATGGCCTGGAGGGGATCATTATTTTTGGAATTGTCGTATATGGGCCGCTTCTATGGCCTGCGCCAACCGTCGACCGGCTGTCGACCGGCCGGCGCCACAGGGAGTGACATGGGACGCGCGGGCAGCTGGACCGGTAACTGGCGGATCGCCCTGCCGGTGGCAGGCGGAGCCGTCGTACTCGGACTGGGCGGCCTCTACGTCACCGGCCTCGTGGTCGGCGGCGACGTCGACCCGGGCACCCGGGTCCTGGGCGTCGACATCGGCGGAATGGACCGGGCGGAAGCCCGGCGGGCCCTGGAGCGGGAGCTCGGGCCGGCCGCCGCCGCTCCGGTCGCGATGACGATAGGCGACCGCACCGAGCAGGCCGATCCGGCGGCGTACGGGCTGTCCTTCGACGCCGACGCGACCGTCGCCCGGGCCGTTCCGGCGGGACACGGCCCCGTCACCGTCATCGGCAGGCTCTTCGCCTCCGGCGACCGGGACGTCGAGCCCGTGATCCGCGCGGACGAGCCGGCCGGCCGGGCCGCCGTCGGCCGCCTCGCCGACACCACCAGGCAGCAGGTCCGGGACGGGGTGATCGCGTTCGAGAAGGGCGCGGCGAAGGCCGTCACCCCGCGGCAGGGCGTCAGCCTGATCGAGGACCGCGCCTACGACACCCTGCGCGACGCGTACCTGAAGCCGGGCGGCGGCCCCGTCGTGCTGCCGGTCGAGAGCACCCCGCCGCGCATAGGAGCGGAGGAGACGGGACGGGCCATGCGTCAGTTCGCGCAGCCGGCCATGTCGGGACCGGTCACCCTCGGCGTCGCGGGCAAGCGCGTGTCCATCACCCCCGCCGTCCTCGGCGAGCACCTCGCGATGAAGGCCGACGGCCAGGGACGCCTCGTGCCCGACCTCGACGCCAAGGGCCTCCTCGCCGACGCCGCCGTCGCCCGCCCGGTCAAAGAAGCCTCCGGGGCCCCGCGCGACGCCGACCTCGGCCTCGACGCCGACGGCCGCGTGATCGTCGAGGACCAGGGCCGCACGGGCCGCAAGGTCACGGACGCGGCGCTCGGCCAGGCCGTCATGCCGCTGCTGACCCGCACGGGAGCCGCCCGCAGCGCGGAGGTCGCCACGGTGGCGGTCGAACCGGAGCTCACGGCCGCCGACGCGAAGCGCCTCGGCATCAAGGAGAAGGTCTCCTCCTTCACCGTGTCCTACCCGGCCGCCCCGTACCGCACCACCAACGTCGGCCGCGCCGTGGAACTCATCAACGGCTCCGTGGTCATGCCGGGCAAGGAGTGGAGCTTCAACCGGACGGTCGGGGAGCGTACCCCGGAGAACGGTTTCGTCGACGGCATCATGATCAACGACGGCCAGTACGTGAAGTCGCCCGGCGGCGGCGTCTCGGCGGTCGCGACCACCATGTACAACGCCATGTTCTTCGCGGGCGTCAAGCCCGTCGAGCACGGGGCCCACTCCTTCTACATCGAGCGCTACCCCGAGGGGCGGGAGGCCACGGTCGCCTGGGGCACCCTCGACCTGCGCTGGATCAACGACACCGGCCACCCCCTCTACATCCAGGCCGAATCCACCGACACCTCCCTGACCATCAGCCTGCTCGGCACGAAGAAGTACGACGAGGTACGGGCGACCAAGGGGCCGCGCACCAAGGTCACGCCGCCCGGCAAGCGGACGGGCAGCGGCCCGGCGTGCGAGGTGCAGACCCCCCTCGAGGGCTTCGACGTGTCCGTCGGGCGCGTGTTCGTACAGGGCGGCAAGGAGGTCGGGCGCGAGGAGTTCAAGACCCACTACACGCCGCGCGACGAGGTCACCTGCACCCCGCCGGCCCCGGAAACCCCGCAGGCCCCTGCGGCCCCGCTGACGCCCGCGGCCCCGCAGAGCCCCCAGGCCCCCCAGCAGGCTCCGCAGGCCCCCACGGCCCAGCAGGCCCCGCAGGCGCAGCCCGGCACCGCGCTGGCGGCGGGCGGTCCCCGTACCGCGTGACGCCGGGCCCCGTACGGCACGCTCCGCCGTTCCGTGTTCCGTGTTCCGTGTGGCGCCGGGCTCCCTACCGCATGACCACGGCCTTCGTCCGGCGTGGCGGCGGCCGGCAGGGGGGCGGCGGGTAACCGCCAGGGGGTGAATTGTGCGTGCCGGGGGCCGCGGGCGCCCGGAAGTGCTACAACTGGGATCGTGACCCTTCCTCGCCTCCCGTGCCGGGCACGTCGGTGCGGTCACCCCTAGGCATCAGGTTCAGAAGCGTCGCCGGCCAGGTGTTCGTCCTCCAGGTGGCGATCGTGGTGTTGCTCGCCGCCGGTGCCCTCCTGGCCCTGGTGCTGCAGTCGCGACACGACATCGACCGCGAGGCCCGTAACCGGTCGGTCTCCGTCGCGGAAACCTTTGCCCACTCCATCGGCCTGCCGGCCACACTGAAGACGCCCGACCCCTCCGCCATTCTGCAGCCCGTGACCGAGGAAACGCGCAAGGCCGCCGGGGTCGACTTCATCGTGGTGATGGACACCAACGGCATCCGCTACACCCATCCCCAGCCGGACCGCATCGGGAAACGGTTCGTCGGCACCATCGAGCCCTCCCTCGCCGGACAGGTCCACACCGAAAGCGTGCAGGGCCCCCTCGGCAAGGAGATCCAGGCGGTCGTACCGGTCACCGACTCGACCGGCCGCGTCATCGCCCTGGTATCGGCCGGCCTGACCGTGAAGAACGTGACCGGGGTCGTCGACCGCCAGCTCCCCGTCATCCTCCTGGCCATCGCGACCGGCCTGGCCCTGGCCACCGGCGGCACGGCGCTCATCAGCCGACGCCTGCGCCGCCAGACCCACGGGCTCGGCACGCAGGAGATGACCCGCATGTACGAGCACCACGACGCGGTGCTCCACGCCGTCCGCGAAGGGGTGCTGATCACCGACGGCGACGGACTGCTGCTCCTGGCGAACGACGAGGCCAAACGGCTCCTCGGCCTGCCGGAGGACGCCGAGGGCCGCTACATCGGAAACGTGCCCGGCCTCGACCGCCGGATGGCCGACCTGCTGCTGTCCGGCCGCGTCGCCACCGACGAGGTCCTGGAGACCGGCGACCGGCTGCTCGTCGTCAACCAGCGGCTCACCCACCCCCGGGGCCGCCCGGAGGGCACCGCGGTCACCATCCGCGACTCCACCGAGATGCAGGTCCTGACCAGCCGGGCGGAGACGGCCCGCAAGCGGCTCAAGCTCCTGTACGACGCCGGCGGCGACATCGGCACCAGCCTCGACGTGGTCCGCACGGCCGAGGAGCTCGCCGCCGTGGCCGTACCCCGGTTCGCGGACTTCGTCACGGTCGACCTGGCCGACCAGGTGCTCGACGGGGACGAGCCCGCCCCGGGCGCCGACATGCGGCGCACGGCGGTCAGCGGCATCCGCGACGACCACCCCCTGTACCCCCGCGGCCGGCTGATCGACTTCCTGCCGTCCACCCCCCAGGCGCGCGGCTTCGGCACCGGCCAGGCGGAGCTGGTTCCCCACCTGGAGGACGCGCCGGGCTGGCAGGCCCAGGACCCGCCACGGGCGCGGGCCATCGTCGACTACGGCATCCACTCGCTGATCGCGGCCCCGCTCACGGCCCGGGGAGTCGTCCTCGGGGTGGTCAACTTCTGGCGGTCGGAGAAGCCCGAGCCCTTCGACGAGGACGAGCTGTCGCTGGCCGAGGAACTCGTCGCCCGCGCGGCGATCAGCATGGACAACGCCCGCCGCTACACCCGTGAGCACGCCCTCGCCGAAACGCTCCAGCGCAGCCTGCTGCCGCGCGCCCTGCCCGAGCAGAGCGCCGTGGACGTGGCGCACTTCTACCTGCCCGCCCAGTCCGGGGTCGGCGGGGACTGGTTCGACGTGATCCCGCTGGCCGGCAGCCGGGTCGCACTGGTCGTCGGGGACGTCGTCGGGCACGGCCTGCACGCCGCGGCCACCATGGGCCGGCTGCGCACGGCGGTGCACAACTTCGCCTCCCTCGACCTGCCCCCCGACGAGATCCTCGCCCGCCTGGACGACCTCGTACAGCGCATCGACCACGACGGGGACGGTGACGACACCGGCGGCGGCGTCCTCGGCGCCACCTGCCTGTACGCCGTCTACGACCCGGTGTCGCAACGCTGCACCATGGCGCGGGCGGGCCACCTGCCGCCCCTCGTGGTCGCCCCCGACGGCACCGCCGAGATCGTGGACCTGCCCGCCGGGCCCCCGCTGGGGCTCGGCGGCATGCCGTTCGAGACGGCGGAACTGTACTTGGCGGAGGGCAGCCAGCTCGTCCTGTACACGGACGGCCTGGTCGAGGAGCGGACCCGCGACATCGGCGAGGGCCTGGAACTGCTGCGCACCGCGCTGAGCCACCCCGAGCGAGACCCGCAGGAGAGCTGCCGGGCGGTCCTCGACATCCTGCTGCCCGAGCGGCCGAGCGACGACGTGGCGCTGCTCATCGCCCGCACGCGGACCCTCGGCCCGGACCGCGTCGCGCAGTGGGACGTGCCGTTCGAGCCGAGCGCGGTCGGCGCCACGCGGAACGCCGCCGCGAAGAAGCTCGACGAGTGGGGCCTGACGGAACTCGCCTTCGCCACGGAACTGATCCTCAGCGAGCTCGTCACCAACGCCCTGCGCCACGGCAGGGCCCCGGTACGGGTACGGCTGCTGCACGACCGGGGACTGACCTGCGAGGTGTGGGACGCCAGCAGCACCGCCCCGCACCTGCGGTACGCCGCCACCACCGACGAGGGAGGGCGCGGGCTGTTCCTGGTGGCCCAGCTCAGCGAGCACTGGGGCACCCGGTACACCCCCGAGGGCAAGGTCATCTGGGCGGAACAGGCGCTGCCCGGCTCCCCGGGTGCCACGGAACCGGCCCTCGCCGCCTTCCTGGACGTGGACCCCATCTGACCACCCCCGGTGCCGTGCCCACCCGGTGCCGACTCCACCGCGGCCGAGCGAAGGCCCGCAGGACCCGTACCGCCGCACGACCGTGGCTGCCCCTGCCGCCCACGGCCACGCCCCGGCGCGGCCCTAAATGCGTTGCCGATCGCGGCGGCGGGAAGCAGGATGACGCCGCATGGGACATGTGGAAGCCGCACATCTGGAGTACTGCCTGCCGGACGGCAGGGTCCTCCTCGGGGACGCGTCGTTCCGGGTGGGCGAGGGCGCGGTCGTCGCCCTCGTCGGCGCGAACGGGGCCGGGAAGACGACGCTGTTGCGCCTGATCTCCGGCGAACTCAAGGCGCACGCCGGGACCGTGACGACCGGCGGCGGTGTGGGCGTGATGCCGCAGTTCATCGGGTCCGTGCGGGATGAGCGGACCGTGCGGGACCTGCTGGTCTCCGTGGCACAGCCGCGGATCCGGGAAGCAGCGGGGGCGGTCGACGCCGCGGAGCACCTGATCATGACGGCCGACGACGAGGCCGCGCAGATGGCGTACGCGCAGGCGCTGAGCGACTGGGCCGAGGCGCGCGGGTACGAGGCCGAGACGGTCTGGGACATGTGCACCACCGCCGCGCTCGGAATCCCGTACGAGCAGGCCCAGTGGCGCGGCCTGCGGACGCTCAGCGGCGGCGAGCAGAAGCGGCTGGTGCTCGAGGCGCTGCTGCGCGGCCCGGACGAGGTCCTGCTGCTCGACGAGCCCGACAACTACCTGGACGTTCCCGGCAAACGGTGGCTGGAGGCGCAGCTGGCCGAGACCCGCAAGACCGTGCTGTTCATCTCGCACGACCGGGAACTCCTCGCCCGTACCGCCGAGAAGATCGTGGCGGTCGAGCCGAGCCCGGAGGGATCCGAGGTGTGGGTGCACGGCGGCGGCTTCGCCACCTTCCACGCGGCGCGGCGGGAGCGGTTCGCGCGGTTCGAGGAGCTCAAACGGCGCTGGGAGGAGAAGCACGCGCAGTTGAAGCGGCTCGTCCAGGACATGCAGCAGTACGCCGCCCGCAGTGACGTGATGGCCTCGCGCTACCAGGCGGCGCAGACCCGGCTGCGGAAGTTCGAGGAAGCGGGCCGGCCGCCGCGGCCGCCGCGCGAGCAGGAGATCCGGATGCGGCTGCGCGGCGGCCGTACCGGTGTGCGGGCCGCGACCGTCGAGGGCCTCGAACTGACGGGCCTGATGAGGCCGTTCGATCTGGAGGTCTTCTACGGGGAGCGGGTCGCGGTCCTCGGCTCGAACGGCTCCGGGAAGTCGCACTTCCTGCGGTTGCTCGCGGGGGACCCGTCGGTCGCGCACACGGGCGCCTGGAAACTGGGCGCGCGGGTCGTGCCGGGCCACTTCGCCCAGACGCACACCCACCCGGAGCTGCTGGGCCGCACGCTCGTCGACATCCTGTGGACGGAACACGCCGAGGACCGGGGCGGGGCGATGTCGGTCCTGCGGCGGTACGAGCTGGAACGCCAGGGCGACCAGCCGTTCGACAGGCTCTCGGGCGGCCAGCAGGCCCGCTTCCAGATCCTCCTGCTGGAGCTGGCCGGCACCACGATGCTGCTGCTGGACGAGCCGACGGACAACCTCGACCTGGAGTCGGCGCAGGCCCTGCAGGAGGGGCTGGAGGCGTACGAGGGCACGGTGCTGGCCGTCACGCACGACCGCTGGTTCGCCCAGTCCTTCGACCGGTACCTGGTCTTCGGCTCGGACGGGGCCGTCCGGGAGACGTCCGAGCCGGTCTGGGACGAACGGAGGGTGGCCCGCACCCGCTGACCGCTCCCGGCGGACGCTCCCGGCGGACGCTCCCGCCGGAGCCGTCGCGCCTTTCGGAGCTACCTGACCAGGGCGAAGGTACCGGCGGCGACGGCTCCGCCCACGGCGGCGCCGGCGAGGACCTGGGCGGGCGTGTGGTCCCTCAGCGCCACCCGGGACCAGGCGACGACGGCGACCAGCGGGTAGGCGAGGAGCACCCACGGCCCGTAGGCCAGGGCGAGCATGGCGATGCTCCCGGAGGACACGGCCGCGTGCACGCTGATCTTCCAGGCGGGGGTCACGGCGAGGAGGGCGGCGAGGGTGGCCAGCATGGCCGCGATCAGCGCGATCATGCTCTGCGGGGCGCCGAAGGCCCACAACAGCAGGATGCCGGTGGCGACCGAGAAGATGATGAAGATCATCACGACGATGCGCTGCTGCCGCTGGCCGACGTGCCGGTCGGCCCAACGGCCCTGGCGGATGCCGTACTTGATGAAGGCCAGTGGAACGACCGCGGCGAACAGGCAGCCGAGCAGGCCCCAGCCGATGCCGGAGAAGCGTCCGGCGTGCCAGCCGATGAGGACGGTGTCCGCGATGATCCAGGTCTTGGGATCGAGCCCATCGGTGATCAGGCGTGCGGCCCGGGACTCGTCGGGTCGGGTGAGCGTGGTCGTCACGCCGTGGCCTCCTGGCTGGTTGCGGTGAGGAACTCGTCGGCCACGGGGGAGTGGTAGATCCGGGCGAGCTGGATGAGCTTGTCGACTTCGGTGGTGAAGTCGTGGCCGTCGATGCCTTCGGCGGCCGGCTGCTCCAGCGTGCTCGCGACGGGCAGCGCACCGCGGGCCTTGCCCTCACGCGCCGCACGCGTCCAGAGGGCTTCGGCGGCCGGGCTCGTCGCCGGGTCGAAGCCCGCCCGCAGCGCGGCGGTCCGCGCCCGTACGCGGATGTCGTCGCCGGCGTAGGCGTCGAGGGCCAGGGAGGCGTCGCGGATCTCGATCACCCTCCGGTACAGGCGCAGGCGCGGGCTGCGGAGAAGTCCGGTCCTGAGGACGATGTCGGGGGTGACGGCGGTCAGGTCCTGCCACAGCGGCTGGAGCTGCCGGTGGCGCAGGCCGTCCTGGACGGTGCGCCAGGCCACGCCGAACGCCGGGATGCTGCTTCCGACGAGGATGAAACCGATCGCCAGGTACTTCAGGGCGTCGGTGGTGTCGTCGACGACGATGTCGCCGGTGCCGTCCGTGAGGCCCGTGAGGCGCGTGGTCATGTACCCGAACCGCACCAGGGTGTAGAGGACGCCGACGGCGGTTCCGATGCCCATGAGGCGTACGCCCGTCCGGAGCCACCGGGCGCTGGCGTGCCGCGCGCTGCCCCAGAAGAGCCGGGTGGCGATGGCCATGGCGATGCCGAGGTAGACGACGAAGACGAGGTAGTAGGCGGTGGCCCAGCCGTTGCCCGCGTTCTCCTTGGAGAAGTCGGTCACTTCGTGGGGCCGCGGGACGAAGAAGACGAAGAGCACGGCCATGACGGCCATGGCCGTGAGGGCGACGTAGTGGCGGGGCCGCGGCCCACGGCCCGTCTCCGGCCGGGTGATGGCGACCACGAAGTCCACGACCGCGCCGGCCGCGATCATGCCGAGACAGTGCTTGACGAGGGTGGACAGGTTGTTGACGCCCGCCCGGTCGTCCAGGGCGTGCATCACGCCGGGGAGACGGAGCGTCATGGAGACGGTCAGCGCTGCGAACGCGGTCCACAGGGCCCGCTGCATGACGCTGCGGACGGCCGAGGGGCCCCGCCAGAGCGTCACCGCCCAGAGCATGATCAGGACTGCGATCTCCACGTGTTTCACTTCACGCCCCCGTGTTTCTCACGGGGTGCCCGAGTGCGTCGTGCAGGCGTGCGAGACGGTCCTCGGCCTCGCTGGAGACCGACTGCGTCGTGTAGCGGCCGGCCCGCTCGTGGATGAGCGTGGCCAGGGTCTCCGCCTGCCGTTCCTGCGGGCTCGCGAACTTGCTCCGCCCCATGAGGTGCGCGAGGCGGTCGATGTCGAGGCCCAGCTCCTCGTCGATCGATTCGGTCGTGCGGGCCACGCTCCTGATCCGGGCCGCCTCGGCGCGGACGATCGACGCCACGGGGAGCTCGGGGCGGTCGAGACCGGAGACGGCCGTCTGCGTACGCGTCAGCAGTCGCTGGAAGTGCTCGGAGGCGCGGGCGATGTCCTGCTCCGACGACCGCTCCGACGTCTCCAGCTCGGGGGCGACGTGCCCGAGCAGCATGTGGGAGATCTCGTGGAGGACGATCTGCACCTTGAGGATCTCCGCCGCGGCCGCGTCGTAGAACACGAGGTCGGCGACCTCCAGGCCGAGCCAGATCCCGCACGGCAGGGCCGGGTCGGGGGGACCGTCGAGAGGCAGCAGGATCAGCGGCCGGCCGCGTTGCCCGGCTATGCCCTCGCAGAAGGCGCCGAGGTCGAACGGCTGGGGGATGACGAGTTGGTCTGCGACGGCGGCGCACTCCGCATCAGTGCGCTTCCACCACCGCATGGTCGCCTTCGCCGCCCTTCGGCTCCTGCCGGCGTGAAGCCCAACCGCTCCGTGCCGTGCCGCCCGCTCGTGCGCCCGTCCGGTACGCCGGTCCCGTAAGCCCGTAAGCCCATACGCCCGTTTGCCTACGCCTGATCGCGTCGAGGGTAGCCGGAAGTATTCCGGGAGGCCGAAGAGTTGTCCCGACAGGCCGAAACACCACGGTCCACGCGGGTAGCGTGACCGGTTCCCGTCTCACGAGTCCGTGCGGCGGCGGCGGCGCGGCTTCACGTCGGGGAGCCCTTCGGCCTTCCGGAGCTGCTTGATCAGGCCGGTGACGGACCTCATCGACCCGGCGGACAGCCCGCTCAGGCGGAAGGCCGCCGCTTTGACCTGTTCGTCCTCCAGGACCTGCGCGAACTCGTCGGCGGCCGCTGCCTTGCCCATCTCCTCGCGAAGCCGGGCGATCCGCTCCTCGATCCGCTGCTCGATCGCCTCGGCGTTCTCGCCGTCGGCGAGGTAGCCGACGGTCACGCCGAAGAAGTTGGCGATGGCACGGATGGAGTCGATGCCGGGGTTCGGATTGTTGTTCAGGCGGATGGTCTGGACCGTGCCGTGCGAGACGGAGGGGCCGGGCAACTGCCGGGTGCCCTCGGCGATCTCCAGGTACGTGTACGGCCCGCGGCTCGCCGGGTGGATCGTCTCGATCAAGAAGCCGAGGCGGTCTCCCATGGTGTCTCGCCGGCTGGTGGGGGTCTCCTCACCCATCACCGTCACTGCTCCTGTCTGCTGCTGGGTCTCGCCGTCGACCGCCCGGACCACCACCTGCGTCGTCTAACGGCCTAGACGGCTTTCATCACACAGTGCAACGAAGTGCATCTACCCGGCTAGCGGACCTCGGTGAAAGTGACCCACGCCACGTCGCCGGATGATCAGCCCGCGGCGGCTTGACAGGGCGTATGGAGGACGACGTATGTTCGTGTCGTCATCTAGCGCGCTAGACGCGCGGGAGCCCAACTTCTGGACGGCCCATGTCTAGTTCGCTGAGCCCCGGTGCTGCTGGAAGAGAAGAGCACGCGAGCTGGGCGGCCTCGGCCGCGGGCTGGGGCACGGGGGTGCTCAGCCCGCGGCACCTGCCCGCCCGCTCCGCCGACGCCACCCGCGTCCTGGGCGGCGCGTCACGGCACGCTGAACCAGCGGACGTCACCGGAGCCGGGCAACCGGGAACGCGCACCTGCCTCTGCCGCGATGCGCACCGGACCCTCGGCCTTGTCCGCCCTCCAGGCCGGGAAGGGTTCCCGGTCCGCTGATGGCTCCGTAGGCCGACTCGCTGACGCGCCGCCCGAGGACGTCGTACGTCCGGCGGATCCCGACCTCCGGGTGGGCGGCATCGCCGGACGGCCCACGGCATCTCGGGTGAAGCGGAGCGCCCCGCCCTGTCGCCCTGGTGGGGTCGACACCTACGCGTGGAACACCACCGGACCCATGCAGGACAAGGTGGAGACGGCCGGCCGCGCGCTGGGCGCGCCACGCGTCTCTGCGCCACATCAACGAACTCGCCGCCCCGGAGTGGCCGACGCGGCGGTACCGTGCCGACTTCCCGACGTAGAGGAGAACCCCAAGTGCTGCGCGGTATCCGGACCGTCATGGTCTTCGTCGACGCCCCCGAAGCCGCAGCCCGTTGGTGGGGAGAGATCTTCGGATCCGAGGTCAGGCTGGACATCAACGGCACCGCCGTCTACGCCTGGCTGGACCTCGACGGACTCGAGTTCGGTTTCCACCAGGCGTCCCCCAAGGCAAACCCCCACGGTGGAAGCACCGTTCCGTACTGGCCCGTCGAAGACCTCGAAGCCGAACGCGAACGCCTCCTGGACGCCGGCTGCATCCACCACCGAGGTCCGCTCGACGTGGAGCCCGGCCGACGCATCTGCCAGCTCGTCGACCCGTTCGGCACGATCTTCGGGCTCGACGGACCCTGACACCGCAGCCTGCCCATGCGCCACTGGCCCATCACCGAAACGGAACTCTCCACTCCCGCGGCCGACGCGACCGCGATCTCCGACGCCGTCGGCGGACAGGCCGAGAAGCTGCTGCGGTTCGGCACTCCCCAACGCAACCGCCGCCGTGGTGAGGGCCGGCTTCAAACCCACGCTCGCGAAACGGCGACTGATCGGCGGCACCCCGGCCGTCCACTACGTGCACGTCAACGGTGCCCCCGCCAGCCTCTTCGTGCTCGGCGACCAGGTCGTCAGCGCCGTGACGACGAGCGGTTCTTCTCCATCGTCACCGACTTGGTGGGCGCCCCGAGGGATCCTGTCGACGAGTCGGGCCGACCGGCGTGGCACACGCCGCACTTCCGCTATTGCGGCCCGGAATCGAGACGCTACGCGTCCCCGGACCCGCTCGGGATGTCTCCGGCGCCGAATCCCACGACCTACGTCAGAAATCCGCACAGGCCGGCGGACCCGATGGGGCTGTTTTCGTGTACGGACGTCATGGACTACATGGAGGACAATGCGAGCACGCGCAAATTCCAGAACGTCCTGAACACCGGCGAACTCGACGTCGTGGCCCATGGCAGAAGCAGCGGGTTCCTGGAAATGCCTCATGGTGACGTCAATGCAGGCCGGCTCGTGTACGCGTGAGGAACAACCCCCGCAACGGGGGCCTCGTCGTCTTCGAGTACGACGAACGCGGCCACCTCACCACGGTCACCGACCCGCTGGGCGCGGTCACGCGGGTCCGCACCGACCAGGCCGGGCTGCCGCTCGCCGTCACCGGCCGGCTCGGCGCCACCACCACGTAGGAGCGGGACGCCTTCGGACGGACCACGGCGGTCACCGACCCGCTGGGCGCGGTCACGCGTACGGAGTGGACGGTCGAGGGCAGGCCGCTGCACCGGAGTACCCCGGAAGGCGGCCGGCGCTCGTGGACGTACGACGGTGAGGGCAACTGCCTGACCCGCACGGACGGTCCCGACGACAGGGCGGTGCGCTTCGAGTACACCCACTTCGACCTGCTCACCGCCCGGACCGTCGCAGACGGCGCCCGCCACGAGTACACGTACGACGCCGAGTTGCGCCTGAACGGGGTCCGCGACCCGCGCAGGGCATGACCTGGGAGTACGCCTACGACCCGGCGGGCCGGCTCGTCAAGGAGACCGACTTCGACGGTCGTGTGCTCGGTTACGCCTACGACCCGGCGGACCGGCTCGTCGCCCGCACCGACGCCCTCGGGCGGCGGATCACCTATGAGCGCGACGCCTTGGGGCACACGGTCCGCAAGGACGCGGGCGGCACGGTGACGACGTACGAGTACGACGTCTTCGACCGGCTCGCCGTCGCGGTGTGCGGGGACAGCGTGCTGACCCGGCTGCGCGACCGGGCGGGCCGGCTCCTTCAGGAGACGGTCGACGGCCGCACCTCCGCCTACACCTACGACTCCGTGGGCCGGCGCACCGGCCGGACCACCCCGACGGGGGCCTCCGCCGCTTGGGCCTACGACGACGCCGGCCGCCACGATGCCGTGACCACGTCCGGCCGGCGCATCGGCTTCGTGCACGACGCGGCCGGCCAGGAGCTCAGCCGCACCTACGGAGACCTCCTCACCCTCGACCTGGCCTGGGACGGGGCCGGCCGGCTGGTGGAGCAACGGCTCACGGGCCCCGGCGACGGGCTGGTGCAGCGCCGCGGGTACACCTACCGGCCCGACGGGGGCCTGACCGGCGTGGACGATCTCCTGGCCGGCGCACGCAGCTTCGCTCTCGACCCCGGGGGTCGGGTGACCGCGGTGCACGCCGAGAACTGGACCGAGCGCTACGCGTACGACGAGGCGGGCAACCAGACCTCCGCCTCCTGGCCCGGCTCCCATCCCGGAGGCCAGGACGCCACCGGACCGCGCACCTACGAGGGCACCCGGCTGATCGGCGCGGGCCGGGTCCGGCACGAGTACGACGCCCTCGGCCGGGTCGTGCTCCGCCAGAAGGCCAGGCTCTCGCGCAAGCCCGACACCTGGCGCTACGAGTGGGACACGGAGGACCGGATCACGGCCGTGACCACCCCGGACGGGACGCGATGGCGGTACACGTACGACCCGCTGGGACGGCGTACGGCCAAGGAACGGATGACGCCCGACGGCCTGGAGGTGGCCGAGCGCACGGTCTTCATCTGGGACGGCACCGTGCTGTGCGAGCAGACCGGCACCACGGTGGAGGCGGAGCACGAAATCGCCGTCACCTGGGACCACCGCGGCCTGCAGCCGATCGCGCAGACCGAGCGGATCCTGACGGCCGACCAGGAGGTGGTGGACGAGCGGTTCTACGCCATCGTCACCGACCTGGTCGGAACGCCCACCGAACTCGTCGACGAGCGCGGCGAACTGGCCTGGCGCAGCCGGTCCACCCTGTGGGGCTCCACGGCCTGGAGCCGGGACGCCACGGCGTACACGCCGCTGCGCTTCCCCGGCCACTACTTCGACGCCGAATCGGGCCTGCACCACAACTACTTCCGCACCTACGACCCCGAGACCGCCCGCTACCTGAGCCCGGACCCGCTGGGCCTGGCGGCCGCCCCCAACCCGGTGGCGTACGTCGCGAACCCCCACCACTGGTGCGATGCCTTCGGGCTGGCCCCCTACCCGGACGGCACCCGGACGGCACCCGGACGGCCCAGGGCGTCGACCACCAGCTCAACGAGGCGGAGAGCGGCAAGTCGAACCACTACCTGAAGGGCATCGGCGAGGACGAGGTGAAACTGGAGAAGTACCTGCGGGGCCATCTCCAGTCGCCGGCGAACTACGTCGACGCGGATTCGGGGGCCCGGATCATCATCGACCGCACCTTGGACCCGAACAGGCCGGTGGCCATCATCCGGCAGGACCATATGATCCACGCGTACCACATCGACCCGGAGGACCTCTCCAACTACATCACTCCGCGAGACGGCAAGGACGTGGCGAAGTGGCGGACCCCGAAGGACGACGAAGTGAATGAGTAGCCCTAGCGGAACACCCCGGAACCCGGCACCCGGTTGGCCGGGCTACCGCTCCGAGCCGTCCTACGACGCCGGCCAGAGCCGGGTCTTCCCGGCCCCGGTACCGGCGGAGCTGCGGGCGCTCGGAGACAAGGTCCGGGCGGCCGACTGGCCGGTGCGGCTGGCCTTCCGCGGTTCCCGGATCGTGCTGCTGGACACCCTCTGCCGCTGGCAGACCCTGCGCGCGCTGGCGTACGTACGCCTCCTGGCCGCCCACACGGCGGATGAGCGGCTGTCGGCCGACCTGAGGGTCATTCCCGGAGCGGAACCGGCCGGAGATCCGGGCCTGCCCGAGCTGCTGGAGCGACTGGAACGGGCCGCCGTGGATCTCCCGGCAGACCTGCTGGACGCGGTCCTCTGCGACAGCGGCGGGCTGCTCGCGGACAACCGCTTCGCGGCATCGGTGCTGGCCGCCGGGCTCACCGCCGATTCCCTGCCGGGGGGTACGGACGAGGCGGTCTCCCGCGCCGTGGTGCTCACCAGCTATTGGTACGAGGTCCCCGAGCGGCGCGGCGCACTGGCCCTGGCGTGGAGTGCGAACCTGTTCGTCCGCTCCTGGCTGCGCTGGTCGCTGCGTTTCGAGTACGGCGATCCGGCGGGCGGCCTCGGCATCACCAGCGACCCCCGCCCGGCCCGCCCGGCGGCGTCCGCCCTCCCGGACTGGGCGGCGGTCCTGCTCGAGCGCGTCGAGCGGGGTGACAAGTAGGGCGGGCCTCGGGCGCGGTCAGGCGTGGGGTCCTACGGTGACCTCGCCGAGGGTGAGCTCCGCGGTTCCCGCGAGCATCGCGCCCGTGTACGTTCCACCTGTTCTTCCAGTGCGCGCCGGTGGGCCGCGCTCAGCTGCCCCAGCGGCTCCACGGTGAGCGCGATGCGCCGGCCCGTTCGGCGCTGGTGCCAGACGCCGGCGACCGCACCGTCGACCAGGAGGACGGACATGGGTTGCGACCATGCGCCGCCGCTTGCCCTCAGTTTCACCCACCGTTTCGATGCGGGCGGACGCCTTGCGGACCAGCAGATATCCGGTCGGGGACGCAATCTCCAGCGCCGCTCGTACTCCTACCGTGCGGACGGCCACCTGATCGGCGTCGAGGACCAGCTCTCCGGGACCCGCCGTTTCGACCTCGATGCGGCGGGCCGGGTCACCGCCGCGCGCGCCTCGGGCTGGTCGGAAACCTATGCCTACGACGCGGCAGGCAATCAGACCGCCGCGGCCTGGCCCGCGAGCCACCCCGGACAGGAGGCCACGGGGCCCCGGGCCTTCGCCGGCACCCACATCACGCGGGCCGGTAACGTCCGCTACGAGCACGATGCGCAAGGCCGGACGGTGCTCCGGCAGAAGACGAGGCTCTCCCGCAAGCCGGACACCTGGCAGTACACCTGGGACGCGGAGGACCGGTTGAGGTCCACCGTCACGCCGGACGGCACGGTGTGGCGTTACCTCTACGATCCCCTCGGCCGCCGCATCGCCAAGCAACGCCTTGCCGAAGACGGCAGCACCGTGCTGGAGGAGACCACCTTCACCGGGGACGCCGCCACGCTGTGCGAGCAGGTCAGCCGCGGCGCCACGCTGCCCCTGCCCATCGCGCTCACCTGGGAGCACATGGGCCTGCGCCCCGTCTCGCAGACCGAGCGCATGCTCGGCAACGACGTGCCGCAGGAGTGCGTGGACGAACGGTTCCATGCCATCGTGACCGACCTCGTCGGCGCGCCCACCGAACTCGTCGACGAGTCCGGGGACCTCGCCTGGCGGACGCGGAGCACGCTGTGGGGCACGACGACCTGGGCAGCCACGAGCGCGGCGTACACTCCCTTGCGCTTCCCCGGCCAGTACTTCGACCCGGAGACGGGACTCCACCACAACTTCCACCGCCACTACGACCCCGAGACGGCCCGGTACCTCAGCAGCGATCCCCTCGGGCTCGACCCCGCCCCCAATCCGGCGACCTACGTGGACAACCCCCACACGTGGTCCGACCCCCTCGGGCTCAAGCCCTGCAAGATCCGTGTGTCTCCGGTCGCCTCCGACTGGGCCAGCAAGGGCGCGCACATCCACCTTCCCCTGAAGAAGGGGAAGGAGCACGAAGTCAGCATCACCGTGGACAAGGACGGCAACATCCAGTGTGCCCCCATTAGGCTCGAGGACGGCTGGGCGTCGGATAAGAGCGTCCAGCAGGCAGTGGACGCCGTGAACAACGACCCGAAACTGCGCGCAGACCTCCTGGCCAAGGCCACGGCGGCCCAGGAGCACATGGACACCCACAACTGGGGCCATACGAAGAACCGCTCTTCGGAAATGCAAGCACTGATCGACAAATTGGAGAACCGGCCGTGACCGGCATCGGATTCCTGGCCTCGTTCATCGCGACCGGACGCCTGCACGGGATCGGCATCGGCTCCACCCTCGGCGAGGTCGACCGGGCCATCCCCCACCGCTTCGTCGATGTCGTCGACGAGGACGGTGAGTCACTGCGCCGGGACTACGGATTCGTGGAGTTTTACTTCAATCCCGGCGACGAGTGGGTGATGTCCGGCGGGTCGACGGAGTTGCACCGGCTCGCGTCCGGCTACGACATGGCGGAGGAATGGGCCCGCACCATGGGGGTTGAGTTCCCCCGCTACATCGCTTGGGAGGATGTGCGGGACGCCCTCGCCCGCGTCCCCGGAGCCCCGGATTTCAAGGTTACCGACCAGGGCGGATTCCTCGAATACCGGGCAGCCGCGGCCAACGTTTCCGTCATCGTGGTGGACGACGACGAGGAGGAGCGGGGCTACCACGCAGGGGACGGGGACGTGTGGAGCGTCAGCCTGTGGGCGCCAGTATGATCCCGCAGAGGGCCTGCCGGTCCGGCACCCGAGGGCGCCCCTCCACCTGTTTCGGCCCCGGCGCAGGCAGCAACGGCTCGATGAGCGACCACAGTTCATCCGACACGATCCACGGCCGCGACTGACGTTTCCCCACGGCCAGACCAACGACCACCCGAACCGAACGTCACATGATCATCAGCTTCTGTTAGGACCTCTTAGAGCCAGTCCCGTCGCTTGAAAATCATGTACAAACTGACGCAAACCATCCCCATGAGGCAGATCGCAAGGGGATATCCGAAGGTCCAGCCCAACTCAGGCATGGACTCGAAGTTCATGCCGTAGATGGTTCCGACGAGTGTGGGTGCAAACAAGATTGCGGCCCAGGAGGAGATCTTCTTGAAGTCGTCACCCTCACCCCGCTGACCTGCGGAAATAGCCCGAACAGACGGTCCGACCTGCGACGATCGGCCTTTCCGCCCCTTTCACCGTGCTGCCCGTTTGTACGGCCGATCCTCCCCAGCCGCTCCCCAATGGGCCTCCATTCTCCCCAGATTCTCCCCAGCGGCTGCCTCTGGAGGAGGATCGCCGCTGGTCGGGACCCTGATCCGTGTGCCGTGACAGGCTACGGGGCGTAGTGGCAGCGGGTCAGGAGCAGGTGGCCGCTGTTTGCACGGCGGTGCTCGCGGTTGGGTGCGGCTGCTCGTTCACAGGGGGAACAGACCCTCCTGGATACCCCCCGCCACCACGGATCGTTCGGGGTAGAAGAGACCGAGCAACATGAAGGTCCTGGGGTGGGCGGCGATGTTGCCGACGAAGAGATGTACGGCGCGGTTCGGGGTGACCATGCGCTCATACCACCGCTCACGCAGCTTCTCGCGGACATCGGCCTCACCGTACTTGCGCAGGAACTTCCGGTAGGACTCGCCGGCCTCCCAGTCCCTGAGGGCCATATCGTGGCTCGGGCAGTCGTCGTCCGCGCAGCGGAAGGTGTAGCGAAATTCCAGGGGCACCCACTCCAGGCAGCGGAGGTCCTGGT
Organism: Streptomyces sp. NPDC002044; assembly: GCF_040296725.1. Lineage (NCBI taxonomy): Bacteria > Bacillati > Actinomycetota > Actinomycetes > Kitasatosporales > Streptomycetaceae > Streptomyces > Streptomyces sp. NPDC002044. Next base: position 11,842 of record NZ_JBEOXU010000073.1, on the reverse strand, counting down.
CTAGAAGGTCCATCTGATCGGCCATGGCGGCTTTGGAGGTGGGCCAAGGCTCAGCGGGGGCGAGCCGGAAGCCCGTGATCTCGGTCGGACGAAAAACGCCGAGCGAGGTCCGGTTCGTTTCCTGATCACGCTTGATGGCGCACAGCGAGGGGGCGACCAGCGGCTCCACGTGTGCGTACCGATGCCGCCAGCCGTTGGTGGGGGGTATCCGGTCGAGCACCTTGAGGGTGTCGAGGTTCGGACGCAGGCTCTCCGGGCGCCTGTCGCCCGGATGCGTCCGGACGTCGAGCTCGACGACTGAGTACTTGGCGAACTGTGCCTCCTCGGCCAGCAGTCGGAAGGGAACCGGGAAGAGCCGTACGTGCTGCGGTTCTCCCTGGTCCAGTCGTATGCCCGCGACGCAGCTCGTCTCCCGGTACTTGGTGGACAGTTCGGGATAGGTCTTGACGGTGATCATGATGCGTGCGCGCTGCCATGTTCCGGTCATGGCGCCCCCCTTCGCCCAACACTCCGTCAGATTTGACGGGAGACCGACTGCTCGGACAAGGGTGCGTGCGGGGAGTAGGGGCGAAGTTAGGCCAACGGCGTCACGGTTACGTCGATGCGCTTGCGGATCTCGGTCAGCACCACGTGGCGGTGGCAGCGGCTTTCGTCCTGCTCGAAGCACAGAACGGCCACGCGGGACCGGCTCGCCCGTTCGGTGAGCTGGTCCAGGGCCGTCTGGGCCACGTCGGACCCCAGCAGGCTTCGGAAGTGAGCCCGGCCCACGCTGAGCCGGCCTTCCCAGAACGGCGCCCGGTTGTCCTTGGGGTTCCCCAGGGCCCGGAGGTGGATGTATTCGATGCCGGCCTTGGCGAGGGCCTGATCGAGGCGGGTCTTGCTGAAGCCTGGCTTGCGGCTGATCGCGTTCAGCCGGACGTCGGCCACGACATCGATACCGCTCTCGACGAGGGAGGCGACGAAGGAATCGATGTCCCGTCCCTCGTAGCCGGCGGACCACAGCCCAGGTGCTGGCGTGGGCGGGCGGAAGAGGTCATCCAGGCAAACTTCTAAAGCCGCGGCCAAGGAGCCGATCGTGAAGAAACCTGGCTGGATCGCACCGCCACTCTCGACACGGGCGAGGGTCTTCGGCTGGATTCCGGCCTCCTTCGCCAGCCGCTCACGGCTCCAGCCTTTTGCCTCCCGGAGGGCTCTTAATTGCTGAGCCAGGGTCCGGGCCCTGTCGTGATCCGATGTGTACTCAAGAGGGGGCGCAGCCATGGGCCGTGATCCTAACGCCCCCTCGCCAGGCGTTTGCATGGTGTCGGCCAACCTCACCCCGATAGGTCGTGGTGAGGGGGCGGTCCATGTGGCGACGGCCACGACTGCTGCGCTCCCCGCCGACTGGATCTGGCGTGTGGGCTCCCTGTGGAGGGTGCGAGGTCACTGCGGTGGCCAATGCGTCGGCGCGGATCAGGGCCTGGGCAGAGAGACTGCCCTGACAGTTCCCGGTCGGCAAGATGGGCCGGAGGAGTCCTGCGAGGCCGCTGCTGCCCGGGGCCGTCGTCGTACGCTGCTAGAGCTCCGCCACTTCAGCTGTCGACTGGGAGTACCCGCGTGACTGAGCCGCAGCGCAAGCTCTTCGTGTACATCGTCGTGTGCGCGGCCGGGATTGCCGACGATGTCGGCAAACTCATCACCGCGGCGCAGGAACGGGGCTGGGAGGTCGTCGTTGTCGCTACCCCGATGGGTCTTGACTTCCTCGACAGCAGGGTGATCGAGAACCAGACCGGTTACCCAATCCGCTCTGCCTGGCGCTCAGCCGGCGATGCGCGCTCGTATCCGCGGGCCGACGCCATCGCAGTCGCACCGGCCACGTTCAACACGGTCAACAAGTGGGCGGCTGGCTTCGCGGACAACCTCGCACTCGGCACCCTCTGTGAGGCTCCCGGCATGGGCATCCCCACCGTGGTGATCCCCTACGTGAACACCGCGCTCGCTGCCCATCACGCGTATCGGCGCAGCGTTGATGAGCTGCGCGAAATGGGCGTGATATTCGGCAGCTACGTGCCACACCGCCCGAAGTCCGTTGGGGGTGCGGCCCACTTCCGCTGGGAGGAAGCAATTGATCTCCTTGCCCCGCACTTCCCGCACTTGACGCGTCACGGGTGACGTCGACATGGCTACCGTTCGACGGCGGCGCTGGCCTGCTGGCGGTTGTGACCGAGCCCGGGGCAGTGCCAGTTGTTCGCACTACTGGCAGGGCATGAAGTACGGGATCCGATCACCGACAACCTGACGGCCAAGGAGGTGCATCCCATCCTGCACCTCCCGGGACACGCCCGTCTGTGTGTTACCTCGCTGCCAAGAGTGCCACGACCGCCCCGAGCCGCATCAGGCTTCATCCGTCGACGCCGGTCGGAAGCAACGAGGCCAGAAACTGGAGGCACTGGCAATGTAGGTCGCTCCCGGTCAGGCGCGAGCCCTCAGCGGCGGAGGGGCGGTAGGGGGATGCCCCGCCGCCCCAGCTACCAGCATCTACAACATCTACGGCATCTGGCGCGTCTTTTGGCGCTTCGGTCGCTTCTCGACAGGGACCAAACCTCGGCGGATCTTCATCAGATGCTCGTCCTTCGTGTTCTCACGCACTGCGAGACTTCTCAGGATTCGATGCTGCGTTTCCGGAGTCCAGAACACTTCGAGACGCTCCCGAGCGCGCGTGATCGCGGTGTAAAAGATGCTGTGGGAGACGCTCTCCTCGTTCGCATCCGTGATGACAACCTTAACCGAATTGTACTCAACGCCCTGTGCTTTATGGATCGATATGGCGTAGGCGATCTGAAACGGCACCACAGTGGTGACCGAGTCGCCGTCATCGTCGCTGTTACCGCGCTCGAATACATCGAACTGGACGGTGGAGCCTTCTATCCAGCGCAGACCTGCGAAGAATACGTCAACTTCAGTGACATCTCGTTCGAGATTCACATCGAATGTGATACGGCCAGGCGCGCGATCAATTCTGACGATCTTGCCTTTAAGGTTATTGAAGATGACTGGACTGAACCGATCGGACTCGCTGAAAAGAACGGGATCGCCGACCTTGTACGTAGACTCGCCCCAGACCACGGCCGGATTCGGGTTACTCGCCTGCAAGAACCGGTTGACGTTGTTGATGCCATACAGACCGTCATAGTTAAGGCAGAGCATGATCTCGTCGTCACTTCGATGCTGAAAGAGCGAGTCTCCTAGAACCGTCGAGTAGCCATTCTTGGAGAGCGACTCTTCGATGTGGTCGTCCAGGTTCCGCACCCTGCCCCACAGTGTGAGAAGACCCTGATTGGTGGTCCGGAAGGGCTCTGTGAGTTCGAAGACAGACTCACTCGGGATGTACGACCGGATGATGCTGAACCAGTTGCCAAACTCGATCGATTCGATCTGGTAGACGTCGCCAACGAGTACGAGCAGATCGAAGGAAGTCTTCTCAAGTACTTCGAGCAGGCTTGCATTGCTCACCGTGCTGCACTCGTCGATCACCAATACGTCGTACGTTGCGCCAAACGACGTACCGTTGCGTACGTGCTTGCTAATCGTGCTGAATTCGGTGTTCGGCGCCTGCACTCGTCTCTTCAGGTTGTCGACAGCCGGATTGGTGTGCGCCAGGAACAGCTTCCGTGCGCCCTCGAAGTAGTTCGCGATGTGATTCACCATCGTCGATTTTCCCGTACCGGCCGCGCCGTAGACGAGGGCGACCTTCGAGTGCTCGAACAACTCCGTCAGGGCCGAAGCCTTCAACGGGTCATCGATTGCGCCTGGGTTGGCACCAATCCATGTCTGCACGTCGTTGCTGTGTTGGGGTACCCCGCTGGCAGAGATTTCCCGGAGCTTGTCGATGATCGAGACCGTGTCGTCCTCGTACCCGACGATGAACACGTGGCCATTCTCATGAGCCAGCTTCCGGGGCGCGTGTCGTTCAGTGGGTGGGAGCATCCGATTGTGGCGCGCGATCAGCTCGTCGACGTCACCGAGGTCCTCTAGCTCGGCTGCCGGCGTATAGATCACACCCTGCTGTTCGACATTGCTCCTGACTCGCCTGGCCAGCAGCTCGTGCCGCCGACTCCTCGCGTCCAGACTCTCGGCAAGATCCCCAAAGCGCGGATTGTGTTTGCGTGGTGATGTGCAGAACGGCATTGTATCGAAGGGCTTGCAACTCCAGGAGACGCGCAGCCCGGAGAGCGCAGAACATGGGTCGACATGGAACTGACCCTTGATGACACGATTGTTCATGCGCAGCATGAGGTACCGCAACAGACGAGAACCTGGCAGATCGTTGCGGATGAGCGACCGCGCGCGATCAAGGACGGGGAAGATAGACGCACTTCGCAGATCGCCATCTAGTGCCCAAGAGTGGAGTGAGCCGTAGGCCGCGTCGGTCATATCCATGAAATCAAGCAGACTTGATCGTGTTGTCGTGAGGTACCGCATCAGGTTGCGGTACTCGGAATGCGACGTACTGACCTTTCCGTGCGAGGCGTCGAAGAGGCGCGCGAAATTGTTGAACTCACACGGCCGAATTGACACCGCCCAGGATCGGATCAGTGTGATCGGCATCGTTTGGCCGAGCACCTCGATCGTGTCGCTCGCCAGCTCGAGACTGGCCGCATATTTGTCGGTGACATCGATATCGGTAAACCCAATGATGCGATCGAACTTGCTCGTCCGGTCGTGGGCGATATGGAAGGTCACTTCGTAGTAGATGCGGCCGGAGACGAAGAAGGGGCGCGAGCTGTGAATATAGTACCGCTCGCGATGTGACCTTGAGGGCGACGCTGTTTGGGGCCGCTCGATGCGGGCAGCGATCTTCTCGTAGTATTCACGCAATGAGGGGTCGAGGTCGATCGGAAACTGTTCGATGTTGTGCAGAATTTTGATTCCGAGGAGATCCTGTGCCAGGTCGCGGGTGCGGAGTAGGTACTCGTAGTATTTCAGCATCAATCGCTCAGACGGATCGCGATCCAGTGTGTAGTGCGAGACACTGGCTTGGAGCAAGCCATGGAATCTGCTCAGAAGCCTGAACTTGGCAAGTGCCTTAACAGCATCCAGAGCTGGCCCGACCTGGTTGTAGTGAAACTCAGTCGAGCGATCGTTGAGGTGCGCCCAGACAGCAAGCCCCTCGACGAGATTCCGGAGCTGCCCCAGCACGTTCTGTGAGAGGAAGCCCCGGTCGCCCACTGGGTTGGCAAGGTTCTGGCAGATCACGCTGTCGGCGCTCTTCACTTGCTGTTCTACTGATGCCATCGCTCCCGCTCTACTTCCCTGAAGGATCGTGCTTCACCTTCGGTATCGAGGCGGGAAGTCCTGGCCGCTCCCGCCCCGAGCCTTGCCGAGGTGGACCGGGCAGCGTCCACGAAGGATTCTGGCTGCTACCGAACAGCGGGCCCCACCACCGGTCCACACCATCAGGCGACCATAGAACCACTTAAGAGCTAGCCAGCGGGACCCTTTTCAGTGCTGCCCGGCCTGGCACAGCGGCTCCTGACCTGACCTGCACCTTCCCGTGATCAGAGGCGGCTCGCACCACGCCTCCCTACCAGCTTGCTTGGCCACGGACGACCGGCTGTGCCGTCGTGCTTCGCCCCGATCTGCTCGGCGACTGCACCCGTTGTCATTCGGGACTTCGTCATGCGCCTGAGGTACGGGGGAGGGGAGAAGAGACGCGGGAGCTCTGCATAACGCCGTCACCCATTGAAGTCATGAGGTTCAAGAGTCTCCAACAGCCCCCGTGGTGGACCGAAGAACGTCCATCCTGGGTGCATGACTCAGTCCGAACCCTTCCCGGCGCCGCGTAGTAAGCCGAGGATCACGTCGGTGACGCGACGCGGCATCTTTGACTATCTGCATGGCGAGGGCGGCCCCTGGTGGGGACGGCTCGACGAGATCGACTTCCTGGAGAGCCTGTACGACCTGGATAGCTTGGTGTCGACAGACTCCAGGTTCACGACGGCGCGTGACGACATCGTCCAGCATCGAGTCAACAATCCGTTGGACTGGCTCGACGACTGGATCTTCGAAGATCCTCGCTTCCAACTCCTGGACGGTCCCGACGAGGTGCTTCTCGCCTTCCTGGCGCGGCTCGTCCATCCAGAAGCACAGCCCGATGTCGACCACTCGTCCCAACGTGCCGAGAGGCTGAACCACCTCCTTGGACCCGACGGCTGGGCCCTCCGAGCCTTCGAGTTCCTCTCGGGCCGGCCCGTTTACACGCCGGTCCCCACGCAGGCCACCGGCCCGCTGGTCTCGCTTCCCCTTGATGACGACGACACCGGCAAACTCGACCTAGTTCTCGGGCAGACGTACAGCCTCCTCGATCGTGACGGAGAGGAAGCCGCCCGAGACCTGCTTCGCCCGGCAGTTCTGACGCTGCGCCGTGACGGTGGCTTCTACCACCCTATGCCTGGTGATGGTTGGACGGCCGATACGTACGAAGCTGTCCTCATGGTGGATTCCGTGCTTCTGCCTGCGTTCGCCAAACCGGTCACTGACGCGATCTGGCAGCGGCTGCAAGCCGTGCTCACGCGCCTCCGCCGCGCAGATGTCCAGTCCCTCGTGGTCGAGGGCGACATAGGGCCGCTCCCAGCCATCCCGCAGGACTGGAGCAGCCGTACGGCCCAGCCCGATCCCCAGGTCGTTCGTGGCTTCCGCATCAGCTTCCCGTCGACAGAATTCGATGTCACACGCCAGGACTTCGCCGACCTTGAAGTCCGAGGCGACGGATTCTCCTACTTCTACGACACCCACACGGGGCGGATGGTCACTGACTTCCTCCTCGACGACCGGCCGCTGGTGGCAACGCTCTGCAACGTCACCCTCATCAACAAGGACGGTGTCCTCTCGCCGAGGATCAAACTGTGGAAGAAGGACAAGGCTAAGGCCGCGCGGGCAGCGGTCATGGAGGTCATACCCGGCACCGAGACCGCTCAGATCGTCAAGGCGCTCGTAGACGCCAGCGATGTCCACGAGAACTTTTGGAAGGTCATCTGCTTCGTACAGAACTGTGTGGGGTTGGAGAACATCCCGGGAGGCAGACGACGGCTGGCAGTCGGCGACGAGGCTGAGTTGGCCCGCCTGCTCGCTGACCAGGACCGCAGGACGCTCCTCGAAGCCGTCAGGACCGCCATCGGTGGCACCCTCACTGATGAGGACATTCGCCGAATCAGTAACCGCAAGTCGCAACTCCAGCGGTTCAAGAATCTGCTGGCTGACCCCGAGTTCTTCGAGTAGGAGCGCGGCCAGCTGGCAGGGCCGGAGGCGGTCTGGCAGAGCTTCTTCGAGGAGAACCCATGGATCTTCGGGTACGGCCTCAACCTCGTCGCCTGCGAACCCCTCGACGACGGCAAACTGGAGCGCATCACGACTGGCGCCAACATCTTCACTGGGGCGGGAAAGCGTAGTGACGCCGTCATGCGTTCCAAGGGCTTCATCAGTAGCCTGCTGCTCTGCGAGATCAAGACCCACATGACCCCCTTGCTGGCCAGTGCGCCGTACCGGCCTCCGGACGTCTACCAGGTCTCCAAGGAGGTCGTTGGTGCCGTGGCGCAGGTGCAGAAAACTGCTCACAAGGCTCTACGACTGGTCACAGGCCAACTACACAGGCTCTACCAGGACGATGGTGCCCCGACCGACATTGAAATCTCCACCGCCCGCCCCCGACAGGTGCTGGTGATCGGAACCCTCAGCGAGTTCACCGAGCGCGGTGCGGCGAACCCGGAGAAGAACACCTCCTTCGAGCAGTACAGGCGGTCGATTCAGGACGTCGAAGTCATCACCTTCGACGAACTCTACGAACGGGCGTGCTTCATCGTGGAGGACCGCTGAACACCCCCGACCGCACCAAGGTGGGACGTTGGTCGGCCCCTGCCCTCGGGGCCCCGCAGCCGCGGTGTGCCCCGCTGGAGCCGTATGACCCCGTGGAAGGCCGTGCGATCCAGAAGCTGCGGTTCAGCCGAGGTGGAGCCGAGCAGGCGAAGCCACGGCATCACCCCGGCACGGCCACAGCCACTAGCTTGCCGTCGCCGAGATGTAGCCAGCCCCGGCCCGGGGCGATGGGCCGGCCGATGACGGAGTCGCCGACCCTGACGCCTATCACATCGCCGGTGCTCCGTTCCTGTGGGGACAACAGAAGGCCACGATGGGCTTTCACCGCTTCTCCGAGCCAGCCGAGGCGGAGATGGCGTGTGTCTTCGCGGAGGGCCGCGACCAGGGCCGTACCCTCCTGGAATCCGTGTCGTACCAGGCTCTCCAGTAGACGCCTCGCTTCGCACTCGGCGAGGACGTCCGCGTCGTCGATCAGCACGACGACCGGTTCATCGGGGGATGCCGACGCCAGAACCTCCTCTAGATCTTCGCTCCCGAGTTCGTCGCGTACCCAGCAAGCCAATACGCCGCTCCGGTCAGCCAGTTCTTGCAATGGGGATGCTTTGGGTGTAGCCAGCGCGACGCGGGTGCCAGCGGCGAGCAGCGAGAGTGCGATGTTCACCAGCGCAGTCGATCGTCCAGATCCCGGCGGTCCTGTCACGACGAAGGCCGGCGCAGTTCCGGTCGCCAGGTCAGGGCCGCAGACTCGTTGCTCTTCCCCCGCGACGCCCGCGAGCACCCATGTCCGCGGGGTTGCCGACTCTCGCATTGACCACGCCTCTTCGAAGCTGATCCGTGTCGGCAGAGCATCGAAGCGGCGCTGCGCCTCCAGTGCTTCATGGGCAGCGTCCCAAAGGCCGAGCAGGAGGACGTGGTCTTCAAGCGTCAAGCGTGCTACGTGAGAGAAGGCCACGATCGCGTCACGACGTGGTAGTTCCTTGTGGGTATACCAACGGATCCATTCGTCAGACGAGACAGCAGTCCGATTACCCAACTCGGTGAACGACAGGCCGAGCTTCATCTTGCGTTCGTTGAGAAGGCGGTGCAGCATGACAAGCTCGTGTCGTGCCGGAGAAGGATCAACCTCGAACTCCCTGCTCCTTACTCCGTAGAATGTTGCGTTCGCCGGCCGACGCTCGGACACTGCGTCAGCCATCCTGACGAACCCCTCACTGCGACGCACGATCCCGAGGAAGACCCGCAACGCATCCTTGTCGTCCCATAGGGCCTGCGCCGCGTTGATGATCAACCCCTTCAGGGACTCCTCCGCGTAGTTGACGCGTGCAGCCGCTTCGTCGACGTCAGGAGGCGTCTCCTCATCGGCTGATGTGCCTTGCTGATGCGTTTCTTCGGCCTCCTGTGCAGGTGCATCCACAGGATCGGTGGGGATTCTCGCTTCGTCGCCACCGCCCGAAGCGGCGGCTTCGGGCGGTGGCTGCACGGATGCTTGCGCGACCGTCTCGTCGTACGCCTGCTTCCATAGCCCCTTGAACCGTTTGACTTCGCCGTCGGGGTCGTCGCGACCCGCGTCCTCGGACAGGACGGCGACGATGAGCTCCAGACGGCCAAGCTTGGGGAGGTCCGGCCTCTGGAAGGTGTCCAGCACCGCCTGGTGGTTCACGATCCAATAGTCCTGCGCGTCCTTCCCGATCCGGTCGCGGATGCTTCGTGCAGACGGGAGCCCAGCGTCCAGTCGTAGATCGTGCAGGCCGTCGTTGAGCCTCTTGAGCACGGGGCGCCCGTGTAGGTCTGGCTTCCTCCAAGACGGGACACCCGCCATGCGATTCCCCCTTGTCGGCCTGTGTCAGATCCTGTCAATCAGACGGGCCGACAGGTATGCACGAGATCTGCGATTCTCGGCCGAGATCATGTCGGGCGGCGGGGAATTTTGGCCGAAGCTGTCAGGTGTCGTCTCAGGTCGTCAAGGTCTTCGGTGAGGGACGCACGCTGGATGCACATCCCCGTTCTCTCCCGTACGGAAGGCGAATGTCCATGGAACCCGCAAGTGTGCGTGTTGCTGTCCTTCTGCTGGTCGGTGTGATCGTCGCCATCCTGGCTCTGTACGCACCAGAAGCTGGTGCCGCTGTCGTGGGAGCCGCCACGGTTGTGGCCCTCCTCGCCGAGCTCACAGCCCGCAAGTGATTCCGGGCCGTTCGAGCGGAGCGCCCAGGAGTCCTGGTTCCATGATGCGCCCGGAGACGGCCATGGTGAGCCTCTGGGTCGCCCGGCCCGATCGTTTCTGGCCCCCGCCGATACGGATTGCGCGTGGATGGCCGCGGTAAGCCAGGAGCGTCGTCACTCTGGCGAAGGCGTCTTCAACGCTCCGTGTTCCCAGATGCGGAGCGATGAACAGCCCGATAGGGAGAGGCGGGCATCAGTCTCCTCGCAGTAGCCGTCCCGGCACTCAGAAAGATGGGCAGCTCCACCGTTCTCGTGGTATTCCGCAGGTGGGCTGCTGCTGGAGGCGTGCGAGGGGATTCGCCAAGGTGCGGACGGTGTCACGTCCACCGGTCAGCCGCGGACGACCGGGAGCCAGCTGCTGGGCGATTCTCATCCTTCCTGATGCAGGACGGGTACTTCGTGTTCTTTTCGATCTGCAGCCGCAGGGCCAGGGGATGGTCACGAGCGGCGAGGGTTGCCGTTACTTTGCCAACGGCACCATCTACGCTTTCGTGCTCCCAGATGCGCAGCGGCAGCCAGCCCAGGAGTAACAGATGTGCGTCGGTCTCCTCGTCCCGGAGAACGTTGCCCTGAAGTTTCTGGCTCCACCACTCGGAGTTATGCTTCGGCGCGTTTAGGTGTTTTTGGCACGCGTGCCAAAAACACCCTTGGACGAACACTGCGGTCCGCCACCTAGTGAAGGTGACGTCGGCACGGCGCCGCGGCATCCCAGGGATGGGCAGGTTCACGCGGTATCGGAAGCCCAATGCGTGCAGGGCACGCCGCAAGGCGAGCTCCGGCGCCGTGTCTCGGCTGCGCTGGGCCACCATCACCTTCCGCGCATTGGCGTCTCGCGGTGCCGGCACGCCAATGCGCCTCTCTTGGATCCCCACGTTCAGACAACTGCTGAGCGATCGATTCGGTCACTAGTCGTCGTCCGGCGCCGTAGGTGGTCCGTCATGAACAGACTCACCTGGCCGCCCCGATGGCGGTGCGGTGCATGGTTTGATCTGGAGAGCTTTGGCGCGCGGCCCAAGATCCCCCATTGAGAAGCACGGCGGGTCACCGATGGGCTACGACGAGCCGTTGTCGGCCTTTACCAAGAGCACGCGCTGGCCCTTGCGTCCGAGCAGCGAGCTGAGCCGGACCTTCACGATTGCTTTCGGCCAACGTCACTTGATCGTCGATGCCGCCTGACACATCGGCGTAGAACTCGTGGGTCCGATGTGCACCGGTGCGGGCGTGATGGGAAGGCGACACGTGCTGTCCGATGAAGTCTGGCGTGACCTGCGCAGTCAAGGCGTAACCAGGATGTTTCCGGAGCGCAGCGTGATGCTGCGGCAAGGTTCGCCCGGGACACACCTCCTGGCCCTCACCTCCGGGTTAGCCAAAGTGGTGTGCCGAGAGCCCAACGGTGCCAAGACCTGGCTCGCGTTCCGAGGGCCGGGGGACCTCCTTGGCGAGGTCTCGGTCTTCAATGGAACTTCACGCACGGCAGACGTTGTCGCCTTAACGCCCTGTGTTGCGGTCGTCCTGGACGCCGAGCGCTTCGTGCGGTTTGTCGAGGAACGCGGACTGGTCATCCATCTGATGCGCCAGGCACTCGCCAGGATGCGTGAGTCAGACCTCCACCGAGGTGAACTGCAGACCATGCCCCTGGTCGTGCGACTGGCGCGCACGCTGCTGAGGCTGGCCGTGCTCACTGATCAGATGCCCGGGAGCAGCCCCGTCCGGCTGACGGGGCTGAACCAGGAAGAGGTCGCGCAGGCGATCGGCGTGACACGCAATGCGG